>NZ_JAOWHT010000035.1:0-48452 GCF_030332445.1 Citrobacter sp. Cpo126 | reverse complement strand
ACTCCTCATCCGGCATGTCCAGACTGTCGAGCAGCAGCAGATATCCCAGATGGAAGATTTTCATCGAGGTATCCAGTTGCTCAAACGCAGGCAGATCGAGTAGCCGATTGGCCCCGGGCGAGTGGAAAAAGGTGCGCTGACCGCTGGGATCGGTCATCACCTGCGACATCGACGTGGGGGCGAATGTGGTGCGCTGCACGTGTTGGCGATTAACGTGATACTGCTCCAGCATCGCCATGATGTAGTCGCCGTCGCTGTCCTGACCGATTAACCCCACCGCCTGCAACGGCAGCCCAGTGTGCATTTTTGCCAGCGTCAGCAGCACATTAAGCGGCGCACCGCCCGTGGCGCGTTCGCTACGGGTGATTTCCGCCAGCCAGCCACGTTCCGGCCACTGCACAATTTGATGCACGTGATCGACCAGCATGTTGCCTGCGGCGATAACGCCTTTGCGTTCCATCAGACCCGTCCCGCGCTGCCAAAAATGCGCATCTGTTCCGAAACGGTATCGGTAATGGCCTCTTCAATGCCGAGCAGCAGTTCGGCGAATTCGTCGTACAGCGGCTGGCGATTCGCCATCCGTGTTTCTACCGCCGACAGCGCCGCCTGCGACATGCCGGTATAGAAGTTGATTTTGTGAATGCCGAGTTCAATCGCGCGCTTGAAATCGTCGTCGCTGATACCGGAGCCGCCATGCAGTACCAGCGGGATTGCCGCCTGCTGGCGAATGGCGTCCAGACGCGGGAAGTCGAGCAGCGGTTCGCCTTTGTATTTGCCGTGGGCATTGCCAATGGCGACCGCCAGCGCGTCAATCCCGGTTCTGTCGACGAAATCACGCGCCATCATTGGGTCGGTAAATAGCGACTCGTCGGCATGACCGTACAGCGCGCCGCCCTCATCACCGCCCACCGCACCCAGTTCGGCTTCCACCGACACGCCGACGGCGTGGCACATCTTTACCACTTCGCGGGTCTGGCGGATATTTTCTTCATACTCCAGCGTGGAGCCATCGAACATCACTGAACTGAACCCTAAGCGTAGTGCCCGAACTACCGACTCAAAGTGCAGGCCGTGGTCAAGGTTTAGCACCACCGGAATGTCATGCCGCGCGGCTTCGAACTTGACCGCCTCGACCAGAGAATCCAGCGAGATATATTTAAAATGTACTTCGGCGATATTGATGATAAACGGCGAACGTTCCTGCTTTGCCGCGGCAAACAGCGCGCGCAGGAAGTGTGAATCCAGAACATTAAATGCCCCTAAGGCATAGTGATGCTCACGGGCATGTGCAAGGCCATCAGCGAGAGATATCAACGGCATAATGCGCTCCTTGGTTAGCGGAACAGGCGATATTCGTTACACAGCACCAGCTGCGCCGGCTCGTCTTCTTCAATGTCGTTATAGCGGGCGATCGGTTGCAAAAAGTGGTTATCGTGGTCGTCGTCATTAACAGAAGAAACCTCGCCGACCAGCACGTCGCCAAAACCTTCTTCCGCCCAGAAGCTGTGATACAGGCCCGGCGGCAGGCAGATGCTTTCACCCGGCGTCAGGCGTAACTGACAGCCCGCTGCATGGGTTTGCCGACAGCCGTCAATTACCACGCTGACGTCGGTCTCCTCCGTTTGTTCCCGGATCCCCGCATTCCACAGTTCCACAATTAAATTGCCGCCGCCGCGATTGATAATGTCTTCGCGTTTGCGCCAGTGAAAATGCATCGGCGTGACCTGCGCATCGCGAACATGCATGATTTTCTCGGCGTAGCATTTCTCGTAAGGCATGCCTTTCGGCGAGCCATTACGCAGAGTGAACAGCGTTAACCCTTGCGCGGCGAAATTGTTGCCGCCAAATGCGGTGACATCCCAACCGAGCTTAAGGTCGAACACTTCGCTCCAGGCTGTGGCATCAAGCTTGCGCCATTGGGTCGGGGGGAAGCTGGCAAAAGGGGGGAGATGCACGTCGTGCTGAGAGAAAAACTGGCGCGTGTGGCCAAGGATCTCGTTTATTGCGGAGCGTTTCATCGGCTGAATCCTCCTTAATATAATGCCGGATGGGCCGCGCTTATCCGGCCTACAAATTCATAGCGATCTTGTAGGCCGGATAGGGCATTTTCGCCGCCATCCGGCGTTGTTGTAGCGGGCTATTTAACCGTCCAACCCTTATAACTGCCGACGTTGTTTTTATCGATCATCGTCACCGGGATCAGCACGGGTTCTTTCGGAGCGGGTTTCCCCTGCAATATGTCATAGCCGATTTCGACCGCTTTGGCAGCCATCACCTGAGGATCTTGTGCCGGAGTCGCCACAAATAGTGAGTTTTCGCGCTTCAGCGCTTCTTCACCGTCCGGGGATCCATCTACGCCGACAATAAAGAATTCGCTACGCTGCGCCTGTTTTGCCGCCAGATCGGCACCGATCGCCGTCGGATCGTTAATGGCGAATACGCCGTCGATCTTCGGATTCGCCGCCAGCAGCGCGGTCATGATCTCCAGCCCGCCTTCGCGACTGCCTTTGGCGTTTTGGTTATGCGACAGCACCTTGATGTCCGGGTGGCGTTTGAACTCAGTCTGGCAGCCTTCCACGCGGTTCTGGACGGCGGAAACCGGCGGCCCGTTGATGATGACGACGTTGCCTTTGCCTTTCAGGCGGTCGGTAATGTATTTACAGGCTATTTCACCTGCCTGGGTGTTATCGGAGGTAATGGTCGCGTCTGCGCCTTCCGCTGCCACGTCAACGGCAACCACCACGATCCCGGCGTCTTTCGCGCGTTTTACCGCCGGGCCGATGCCTTTGGAGTCGGCAGCGTTAAGGATAATCATGTCGACTTTGGCGGCAATAAAGTTGTCGATCTGCGACACCTGTTGCCCCAGATCGTAGCCGCTGGAAACCAGCGTTACTTTAACGCTATCACCTGCCAGCTTGCGTGCTTCCAGCTCCGCGCCTTTGGTGATCTGCACGAAGAACGGGTTGGCCAGATCGCCCACCGTAACGCCGATCGATTTCAGTTCTTTTGCCTGCACAAACGGAGCTGCAGCAAGCAGGGCGCCAGCACAGAGCGCGGTTACTAATGGCTTCAAACGCATACTCGTTTCCTCACGTAGGGTATTGTTGTTATACGCCTGATGGCGCTGCGCTTATCAGGCCTACGAATGAGTAGGCCAGTAAGCTTGTCTATGCACTTTGATGGTGTCGGGTACGGTATTTGTCGATCAGCACCGCTATGATGATCACCGCCCCTTTGATCACCAGTTGCCAGAAATAGGAGACGCCCATCAGCGTCATACCGTTATTGAGCGTGGCGATTATCAACGCCCCCACCAGCGTGCCGGTGATGGTGCCGATCCCGCCAACAAAGCTGGTGCCGCCGAGGATCACCGCCGCGATGGCGTCCAGCTCGTAACCCATGCCTAAGTTGCCGTTGGCGCTATACAGCCGCGAGGCGCTCATCACCCCGCCAAGACCTGAGAGCAAACCGCTCATGCCGTAGACGAACAGCAGCACCAGCCACACTTTGATGCCGGTTAAACGTGCGGCCTGCATATTGCCGCCGACCGCGTAGATATGAACGCCGAGCGTGGTGCGGCGCAGAATGAACCAGCACACCACCACCACCGCCAGCGCAATGACCACCAGCCACGGAACCGGGCCGAGATAGTTGTTACCGATCCACTCAAAGCTGATATTGGAGTTAATCACCGTTGTACCGTCGGCCAGCAGATAGGCCGCACCGCGCAGCGCCGTATAGGTTCCAAGCGTGACGATAAACGGCGGTAGTCCGGCAAAAGCGACCAGCGCGCCGTTAAACAATCCCAGCACCAGACCGAGCATCAGCGCCGCCGGAATCGATAGCATGGCGAGCTCAGGAATAAGAGAAACGACCATGGCTGCGACAGCGGTGGTACCGAGAATCGAGCCAACCGAGAGGTCGATCCCGCCGGTCAAAATAATGAAGGTCATGCCAGCCGCCAGCACGATGTTGATCGAGGCCTGACGGGTAATATTCAGCAGGTTACTTTCGGTAAAAAAGTTAGGCGCGATAAAGCCAAATACCGCCACAATCAGGATGAGAATCGGTAAGATGCCGACCGTTTGCATCAGATCGCTCATCAGCATTTTTTTTGCGGAGGCGGATTTTGCCACCTGCTGGGGAGTGGTTGGATTATTCATGGGGTACCGCCTGATGGTGGGAGTCGTTCACGCCGGTTGCCAGCGTCATAATATTTTCCTGGGTAATACTTTGTCCGTTCAGCTCGCCGGCAATACTGCCTTCCCGCATGACGTACACGCGATCGCTCATACCGACGACTTCCGGCAGCTCGCTGGAGATCATCAGGATCGCTACGCCTTTGCGCGCCATATCGTTCATGATCCGGTAGATCTCGCTTTTGGCACCGACGTCCACGCCGCGCGTGGGTTCATCGAGGATCAAAATACGTGGGCCGATCGCGACCCAGCGTGAAATCAGCAGTTTTTGCTGATTTCCGCCGGACAGCCCGCCCGCGCGTACCTGTGCGTGCGGCACGCGGATGTTGAGCAGCTTGATGGCGTCATCGGAAATAGCCTGCGCCTTTTTGCGATCGAGCATGCCCCAGTTGGCGTCACGCTCCAGAGTCGCCATGGTGATGTTTTCTGCCGCTGCCAGCTCTAAAAATAATCCCTGTTCTTTGCGGTTTTCCGTCAGAAAGCCAATGCCGTGGTCAATCGCCTCGCGCGGGGAGTGGATCACTACCGGTTCACCGTCTACTTCAATCATGCCGCCGATGGCTTTACGCACGCCAAAAATAAGCTGAGCCAGTTCAGAACGCCCGGCACCGACTAGCCCGGCCAGGCCGACGATCTCCCCGGAGCGCACCAGCAAGCTGCACGGCTGGACTTTATGGCCGTCGGTCAGGTGATGAACATTGAGGCGTGCTTTACCTAAGGGAATGTCGCGCTCTTTGTTGAACAGATCGCTCAACGGACGGCCCACCATCATGCGTACCAGCTCCGAGGCGTTGAGCTTGTCGCGGGTCAGGCTGCCAACATATTGCCCGTCACGCAGGACGCTGACGCGGTCCGAAAGTTCGTACACTTCCGCCATGCGATGGCTGATGTAGATAATCGCCATCCCCTCATCGCGCAGGCGCATGATCAGTTCAAACAGGCGGTGGGTTTCACGTGAGGAGAGGGCGGCGGTGGGTTCATCCATTACCAGAATGCGGCTGTTACGGTGCAGGGCGCGGGCAATTTCCACCTGCTGCTGTTCGGCGATGGTCAACGTCATCACACGGTCGCTGGCCTTAAACTGGGCGCCGAGTCGGTCGATGACTTTCTGCGACTGCATGACCATCTCTTTACGCTGGACCAGCCCGCCGTGCGACAGCTCGCTGCCAAGAAAGATATTTTCCGCTACCGTCAGGTTCGGCGCGAGCTGCATCTCCTGATAAATCAGCGTGATGCCTGCGCTAAGCGCATCTTTAGGACCGCGAATATGGAACGGCTGACCGTCAATCAGGATCTCACCGCTGGTGGCGGTATAGGCGCCCGCGAGGATCTTCATCAGGGTGCTCTTCCCCGCGCCATTCTCGCCCATCAGGGCATGAATCTCGCCCGGCCAGACCGTTAAATCGACCCCTTTCAGCGCGTAAAATTTGCCAAACGCTTTAGCAATGTTGCGCATCTCCAGAACCGGTGTCCTGCTCATGGCGGATCTCCTGTGGGGTGGCCGATATCAGCAGTCCATCACAGGAATGTAAATGCAAAATGTCAGAAGCCGTTCATATTTGTCATATTGCGATTTTTCTTCACGGAGCGTGATATGCCGCAACCGGGACGTCACTTTCTCGCCAGTGCGCGCGGACGATTGCTGTTCTTCAATCTGCTGGTGGTGGCTGTCACGCTGATGGTGAGCGGCGTGGCGGTGCTGGGTTTTCAGCATGCCAGTCAGATTCAGGAGCAGGTGCAGCAGCAAACCGTTGACGACATGACCGGCAGCATGAACCTGGCGCGGGATACGGCGAACGTGGCGACGGCGGCAGTGCGGTTGTCGCAGGTGGTCGGGGCGCTGGAATACAAAGGGGAAGCGGAGCGGCTGCAGGAGACGCAAAGGGCGCTGAAGCAGTCGCTGGAACAACTGGCTACCGCGCCGCTGGCACAACAAGAGCCGGTGCTGGTCGAGCGTATTATCCAGCGCAGTAATGAACTACAAAGCAGCGTAGAAGGGATGTTGCAGCGCGGGCAGCGGCGACACCTGGAGCGTAACGCGTTGCTCAGTTCGCTGTATCAAAATCAAAGCTATTTACGTCATCTGCAAAAGTTGACCGGCGCGCAGGATGATGCGCTGCTGGGGCAGATGGACCGCTTAATTGTTGCCGCCATCGACACGCCCACGCCGCGTTCGGTGGTGAAACAACTGGATGCGGCGATGCCTGCGCTTCCCTTGCGCCATGCTAGTCCGCTGATTAGCGGTATCCTCAACGACTTCAACCAGGAGCTGCATAAGCTGGAGCCGCTCTCTTCCGCGCTGGAGCAGAGCGATTTGGCCATCAACTGGTATATGTTTCATATCAAAGCGCTGGTGGCGATCCTCAACAGCGATATCAATCAGTATGCCTCGCAGGTGGCGCTGATCTCAGAGCAACGGGTGGCGCAAAGCCATCAGGAACTGCAATCCGGCGCGTTGTTTATTTTAGTGTTTGCGCTGCTGGCGGTGGTGATCACCGGTTTTGCTGGGTGGTATATCTACCGTAATCTCGGTTCCAACCTGACGGCCATTTCACGGGCGATGACCCGGCTGGCGCACGGTGAATCAGACGTCAGCGTCCCGGCCCTGCAGCGTCGCGATGAGCTGGGCGAGCTGGCCCGCGCCTTTAGCGTCTTTGCCCGGAATACGGCGTCGCTGGAGCACACCACCCGACTGCTCAAAGAAAAAACCAGCCAGATGGAAATCGATCGCACCGAACGTCAGGGGCTGGAAGAAGCGCTGTTGCACAGCCAAAAGCTTAAGGCGGTGGGGCAACTGACGGGTGGATTAGCACATGATTTCAATAACCTGCTGGCGGTTATTATTGGCAGTCTGGATCTGGTGAATCCGGAGTCGCCCGATGCGCCACGGGTAAATCGGGCGCTAAAAGCCGCCGAGCGTGGGGCGTTGCTTACCCAGCGACTGCTGGCCTTTTCGCGCAAACAGTCGTTGCACCCTCATGCGGTGGAGCTGAAAACGCTGCTGGAAAATCTGGGCGAACTGATGCGCCACTCTCTTCCGGCCACGTTGACGCTGGAGATTGAAGCCCAGTCTCCCGCCTGGCCCGCGTGGATTGACGTCAGCCAACTGGAAAACGCCATTATCAATCTGGTGATGAACGCCCGTGACGCCATGGACGGGCAGGCGGGCACGATTAAAATCCGTACCTGGAATCAGCGGGTCACGCGCAGCGATGGGCGCAAGCAGGATATGGTGATGCTGGAGGTTGCCGACCAGGGAAGCGGGATGTCACAGGAAGTGAAAGCCCAGGTCTTCGAGCCGTTTTTCACCACCAAACAGACCGGTAGCGGCAGCGGACTGGGGCTGTCGATGGTTTACGGTTTTGTGCGCCAGTCCGGTGGTCGGGTGGAGATTGAAAGCGCTCCCGGGCAGGGAACGACGGTCAGGCTACAACTGCCTCGCGCCGTTGTGCCGGTGCAGGCTCAGGCAGAACCGGTGGCGGTACATGCGGCGAACAGCGGTGAAAAACTGGTACTGGTGCTCGAGGATGAGGACGATGTACGCCAGACGTTGTGCGAGCAATTACACCTGCTGGGCTACCTGACGTTAGAGGCCGCAAACGGGGAACAGGCGATGCATATGCTGGCGGCTTCATCCGAGATTGATATTTTTATCAGCGACTTAATGCTGCCAGGTGGTTTAAGCGGCGTGGATGTGGTTAACCATGCTCAGGCACATTATCCGCAGTTGTCCATCCTGCTGATAAGCGGTCAGGATTTACGTCCGGCGCATAACCCGGCGTTGCCGGATGTGGCGCTATTGCGTAAGCCTTTTACTCGGGGAGAGCTGGCGCAGGCGCTGCGGCATTCGCGTAATTGAGATTCCTCCGCTACCCGCGTAAATACGCTTTGATTACCGTGGGGCGAGTTTCTTGATGAGGCTGGTTTTATGCAACGCTCCGCGACATTCCTTCTTTTTAGTTTGCTAATGCTGACCACCGTATCGGCACAGGCGGATATTATCGATGACGCCATTGGTAATATTCAGCAGGCGATTAACGACGCATACAAACCGGACAACGGGCGGGATTATGATGACTCCCGTGATGAAAGCTGGCAGCGCCAGATGAGTGACGACCGGCGCAGGCAATATGACAATCGCCGCCGCCAGTTTGAAGATCGACGTCGCCAACTGGATGACCGCCAGCGCCAGCTCGATCAAGAACGGCGTCAGTTAGAAGACGAAGAGCGCAGAATGGAAGAAGATTACGATCGTTAGCGAAATCTTTCGCTGGCAAGATTATAGACTTCACTACGCTCGCGTTTACCGACGGCAACGACCACGATGACCAGGGTGTCGTCAATGACTTGATAAACAAGACGAAACCCTGATGTTCGTAGTTTGATTTTGTAGCAATCTTTTATTCCCCTGAGCTTTGCTGAAGGAATATGCGGATTTTCACAGCATTTCTTTAGTTTTTTGGCAAATTGCTGCTGAATAGCTTTATCAAGTTTTTGCCATTCTTTCAGCGCATCTTCCCTGAACTTTACCGTATAACTCATAAGTAGCTGTCCAGATCCACATCCACCAGGGGTTGTTGGCTACGTTCATGGACTAATTTAACCAGCTGTTGATCGTCCAGCGCATCGAGCATTTTTTCGTAAAGCTCTGCTGGCACGCAATAAAAAGCGGGCTGGTTACGGTTCAGAATTGCGACCGGAAACCCATCTCCTGCGCTAACAGTCGCCATCGGGTTCTTTTTTAGCTCACTCACACTCGCGGTGGTATCGCTTAAAATGATATGCGGCATAACCTCTCCTAAAGACCATTTAACTGGTCTTAATATAGGATTTAAGAGACCTGTTAACAAGTCTTATTGTCCGGGAAATTACTCCAGCACAATCTCCATTCCGTCATATCCTGCCTCAATCCCTACTGGTAGCGGATGTTCCATCATCCACAGGTCAAACTGATGGCTGATATGCGTCAGGATCACCCGTGGGCAGCGGATAACTTCGTTTAAGGCGATAACGGTGTTTAAATCACAATGATTGCGCGGTGGCTCGGCGCGCGGGGCATGGCTGCAGTCGATGATAATCACCTGAGGCTGGTTATTGTGGAGAAACTTCAACGTCTTGTCGGGAAGTACGGCGGTATCGGAGAGCCACGCCACGCGGCTATGTGCGGTCTCCAGCAGATAACCAAACGTCAGCTTTGAATGGTTGAGCGGTAGCGGCGTTACCTGCAATCCTTGCAGGTCGAACACCACGAACGGTGCCACGGTATGGCTAAAATCGAGGATGCCGGGATGCTTAAACAGATCGTCGCAACCCTGTTCATCCGACGGACCGTACACCGGGATAGTCGCCCCCACACCCCAGCGCAACGGAAACAGCCCTTGCACATGATCCATATGATAGTGGGTCAGTAGAAACTGCTGGAAGCTGCCCGCTGGCCAGTCGTCCATCAGATGTGGGAGCCCCGCGTCCAGCAGCGTCACCGTATTATTGAACTTGACCACCCCGCTACAAGGGCGTCGACGGTATTGCGCCTGTAAGCGTGCTCGTTGGCAGGCCGCACAGTCGCAGCCATATGTCGGCACCAGCTGCGCGCCGCCCGTTCCCGTCAGCGTAATGGTCAGACTCATGGCTCCCCCTACAACGGTTTAGTGAAGCGAAAATGGCTCTGGGTATAGCCTTCGCGCTGATAAAAACGGTGAGCGTTAAGGCGTTGAGTGCTGGTGGAAAGCTCGGTCATCTCTGCACCCGCTTCGCGCGCGGTGGCTTCGGCCCAGGCCAGTAACTGACTGCCTACCGTTAATCCTCGCGCCTGCGGCATCACCACCAGTTCCTGTATTTCGCCAATCCAGTTAGCGTGGTGCAGATGAAACTGCAGGTGCAGACCGATCAAGCCGACGACCTGTCCGTCGAGCAGCGCTAGTTGGTAGTGCATATTGGGATCTTGCAGATTTGCGGCGTATCCGGCACTAAAGGCCTGCAGGTCGAATTGACCCTGTTTCAACTCACAGATGAGCGCATAAACCGCATCGGTATCGTATAGCGTTGCGCGGCGTAATTCACAGACAGACATGTTTCTTCTCCTTGCGTCCCATCAGTGTGAGTAGTGTATCGACAGACTGTAGCAAACTTCCATCGTTGTTCAGGACGTGGCAGTCATACGGGGCGTAGCGGGCTGCGCGCTCAAGACGGGCGGCGATTTCCGTTTCGCTCTCCCGTCCACGAGTCTGCAAGCGCTGGCGTAAAATCGCCGGAGAAACCTGTAAGCAAATGGGGAGTAAAGATGTGCCGTAACGGGCCTGCGCCTGGGGCAGATGCGCCCGTGAGCCGTTGACCACCACATCAAAACCGGCGTGTAGCCAGAGGTCAATCTCCACGCCAACGCCGTAGTAGAAGCCATTGGCGTGCCAGCTCAGTGCCAGCAGGTTCTGCCCGGCGCGGGTAAAAAATTCTTGTTCGCTCAGCGCAATATGATTTTCATTCCCGGCGTTGGCGGCGCGGGTGATGTAACGGTGCGCCACCAGCAGTTGCGCCGGTTCCTGCTGGCGGAGTTCGGCCAGCAGACTGTCCTTACCGGAGCCGGATGGCCCCATCAGCCAGATCAGTTTACCCATAGTCAGAATACCCTTTTGCCCTGACGCCAGACGTGGTCGATATGGATGTTGCCGCCTTTGCGGTGTGCCAGCACCAGATCCGCGCGTTTGCCTTCGGCTACAACGCCACGATCGTCGAGATTTAATGCCCGCGCCGGATTGCGGGTCACCATGTGAATGGCCTGCGGCAGGGTAAAGCGGTTGGCGTCGTCATCCGCCACGCGAAATGCCGCGTCGAGCAGGCTGGCGGGGTAGTAATCGGAAGAAAGAATATCCAGTAGCCCCAGCTCAGCCAGCTTATGCGCCGCCACATTGCCGGAATGAGATCCTCCGCGCACGATGTTCGGCGCGCCCATCAGCACGTTCATACCATGCTGGCGCGAGGCTTCAGCTGCTTCGAAGGTGGTGGGAAATTCGGCGATCACGCTGCCAAGCTGGTGCGATTCCAGCACATGATCATGGGTGGCATCATCATGGCTCGCCAGCGCAATCTGGCGCTCACGACACATCTGGGCAATCGCCGTGCGATTGGGCTGTGACCAACGCGCCGCCAGCGCTAACTGTTCTTCTTCATAGCGGGCCATCTGCTCGTCGGTGAGCGAATACTTGCCTTGATAATACTCGCGGTACTTCTCACGATTGGCGAACTGACGCTGGCCTGGCGAGTGATCCATCAGCGACACCAGCGTTACCGGCTCGCGGCTGACCAGTTTTTCAAACAGCGGCAGGGTAGTGTGATGCGGCAGCTCACAGCGCAGGTGCAGGCGATGCTCGGCGCGATTGACCCCGCGCTTTTGCGTCTCTTCGACCGCATTGATCATCTTCTCCAGATTTTCCAGACGGTCGCCGCCGTCGCGCACATCGCCAATTGCCACCGCGTCCAGCACGGTGGTAATGCCGCTGGCGACCATTAGCGCGTCGTGGCTGCTCATCGCCGAGTGGGCAGGCCAGTCTACCTTCGGGCGCGGGGTGAAAAATTTGTCGAGATTATCGGTATGCAGCTCGATAAGCCCTGGTAGCAGCCAGCCGCCTTCGCCGTCCAGCGCCTCAGGTAGGCTGCTCGGACTTTCTGCAAAGGTGCGAATGACCCCGCCCTCGATTTCCAGCGATCCTTGCACCACTTCATCTTCCAGTACCAGCTTTACATTATTGATAATCATGCTGTTGTTCCCATCAGATGCAGACGATCCGCTACGCGGTCGCGCACGGTTTGATCGTGAAAAATGCCGACAATTGCTGCGCCGCGGGCTTTCGCCTCTTCAATTAATGCGACGACGGCGGCGCTGTTTTTGGCGTCCAGCGAGGCGGTAGGCTCATCGAGCAGCAGAATTGGGTAATCGACGATAAACCCGCGGGCGATGTTGACGCGCTGCTGTTCGCCGCCGGAAAAGGTCGACGGCGCCAGGTGCCACAACCGCTCCGGCACGTTCAGGCGGGTAAGCAGGTTAGCTGCTTTGGCTGCACACTCCTCACGGGAGACCCCCAGATCCAGCAGCGGTTGCATCACCACATCCAGCGCGGAAATCCTGGGGATCACGCGCAGGAACTGGCTCACCCAGCCGATGGTTGAACGGCGAACCTCCAGTACTTTGCGCGCCGGGGCCTGCACCAGATCGACCCATTCATCGCTGTGGCGGATGTGGATGTGTCCTTCATCCGGCAGGTAGTTGGCGTACAGCGAACGCAGCAATGTGGATTTGCCGCTGCCCGAGTGACCGTGCAGCACCACGCATTCGCCGCTTTTAACGTCCAGAGTGGCGTTTTGCAGCACCGGCAGACGCACGCCGTTTTGCTGATGCAGGACAAAGGTTTTACTGACATTTTCAACGCGGATCGCGTTCATTTTTAGCCTCTTTAGACATTTTTGCGTTCGATTGCCTGATGGCGCTTCGCTTATCAGGCCTACAACCAATGCCGCTCCGTAGGCCGGATAAGGCGTAGCCGCCATCCGGCACAACAAAAAATCAGTTCTGCAACACCGACGACACCAGCAGCTGGGTATACGGATGATGCGGATCGTCGAGCACGCGGTCGGTTAACCCACTTTCCACCACCTGACCTTGCTTCATCACCAGCAAGCGGTCGGCCAACAGGCGCGCGACGCCCAAATCGTGGGTGACAATCACTACCGCCAGATCCAGTTCCACCACCAGGCCGCGCAGCAGGTCCAGCAGTTTGGCCTGTACCGAAACGTCCAGCCCGCCGGTAGGTTCGTCCATAAACACCAGTTTGGGATGGGTGACGAGGTTGCGGGCAATCTGCAGGCGCTGCTGCATGCCGCCGGAAAAGGTGGTGGGCAGATCGTCGATACGCGAGGCAGGGATCTCTACCTCCTCCAGCCAGCGCTGCGCGGTGGCGCGGATGTCGCCGTAGTGACGTGCGCCGGTGGCCATCAGACGTTCGCCGATATTGCCGCCTGCGGAGACCTGACGGCGAAGGCCATCCAGCGGATGCTGATGCACCACGCCCCATTCGGTGCGCAGCAGACGGCGACGGTCGGCTTCGTTCATGCCGTACAGCGAACGGTTCTGATACAAAATCTCACCGCTCTGCGGCGTCAGCCGTGAAGAGATCGATTTCAGCAGCGTGGTTTTGCCGGAACCGGACTCGCCGACGATACCCAGCACTTCGCCTGGCCACAGGTCAAAAGAGACATCGCTGAAGCCCTTGCCCGGCGCGTAGAGATGGGTCAGGTTGTTGACTGAAAGCAGCGGTTGCGTCATTTGCTGAGGGCCTCGCTCTGTTGGCGGCAGTAGTCGGTGTCGGAGCAGACAAACATGCGTTTGCCGGTGTCATCGAGCACCACTTCATCGAGATAGCTGTGGGTTGAGCCGCAGATGGCGCAAGGCTCATCCCAGCTCTGCACGGTAAACGGGTGATCGTCGAAATCGAGGCTTTCCACGCGGGTGTAAGGTGGAACGGCATAGATACGCTTTTCGCGGCCAGCGCCAAACAGTTGCAGGGCTGGCATCATGTCCATCTTTGGATTGTCGAATTTCGGGATGGGCGACGGGTCCATGACGTAGCGGTCATTGACCTTCACCGGATAGGCGTAAGTGGTGGCGATATGGCCGAAGCGGGCGATATCTTCATACAGTTTCACCTGCATGATGCCGTACTCTTCCAGCGCGTGCATGGTGCGAGTTTCCGTTTCACGCGGTTCGATAAAGCGCAGCGGCTCAGGGATCGGTACCTGGAAGATGATTATCTGATCTTCCACCAGCGGCGTTTCCGGGATGCGGTGGCGGGTCTGGATCAGCGTCGCATCTTCCGTACGCTCAGTGGTATTCACCCCGGTCACACGCTTGAAGAAATTACGAATCGACACGGCGTTGGTGGTGTCATCCGCGCCCTGGTCAATCACCTTCAATACGTCCGGCTCGCCAATCACGCTGGCGGTGAGCTGGATGCCGCCGGTTCCCCAGCCGTAGGGCATCGGCATTTCACGTCCGCCAAACGGGACCTGGTAACCCGGGATTGCCACCGCTTTCAGAATGGCGCGGCGGATCATGCGTTTGGTCTGCTCATCAAGATAGGCAAAGTTGTAGCCGGAGAGGTTAGTGGTCACGGGTGGCCTCCTGTTGCAGGCGTTTGAGCAGTTCCAGTTCGGCCTGGAAATCGACGTAATGGGGAAGTTTGAGGTGCGAAACAAAACCCGCCGCCTCGACGTTATCCGCATGCGCCAGCACGAACTCTTCGTCCTGCGCCGGTCCTGTGACCGTTTCATCGTATTCGGCTGCCTGTAGGGCGCGGTCCACCAGCGCCATCGCCATCGCTTTACGTTCGCTCATACCGAACACCAGCCCGTAGCCGCGGGTAAAATGGGGGGATTCGTTTTCTGGTGCGACAAACCCGTTCACCATTTCACATTCGGTCATCAGCAGTTCGCCGACGTTAACCGCAAATCCCAGCTCTTCCGGTACGGTTTCCAGTGCCACATAGCCGCTGCGGATTTCGGCGGCAAACGGGTGATTGCGCCCGTAGCCGCGCTGGGTGGAGTAGGCCAGCGCCAGCAGATAGCCTTCGTCGCCGCGCATCAGCTGTTGCAGGCGTGAAGCACGTGAACAGGGATAAACCGGCGGTGTGCGGGTGATGTCGTCGGGTGTCGCGCCATCATCCTCTTCACGCTTTGCCAGTCCCTGGTTGGCCAGCAGGGAAAAGACGTGCGGGGAGGCATCCTGTACGGCGTCTGCGCTGCGCAGGGGCGGCGTTTCGCCATTGGCCAGCAGGGTAAAATCCAGCAGGCGATGGGTGTAGTCATAGGTTGGACCCAACAGTTGCCCGCCGGGAATATCCTTGTAGACCGCCGAGATTCGGCGCTCAAGGCGCATTTCTGCGCTGTTAACCGGTTCACTGACCGCCACTTTTGCCAGCGTAGTGCGGTAGGCGCGGAGCAAAAAGATGGCTTCGACGTTATCGCCGCTGGCCTGCTTCAACGCCAGTGCCGCCAGTTCACGGTCGGCAATACCGCCTTCGGTCATCACCCGGTCAACGGCCAGGTTCATCTGCTGTTCGATTTGCGCCACGCTCAGTTCAGCAATGGTTTCATCGCCCCGGCGTCGGTTTTCCTGTAGGGCGTGGGCGTTGGCTATCGCCTTTTCGCCCCCTTTGACGGCGACGTACATCAGCACACCTCCACATGGGTGGTTCGCGGAATAGCCAGCAGGCGTTCGCCGCAGGTGAGGATCAAATCGACCCCCAGTGGGAACGGGTGCGGGCGTTCGGTGAGTTCGTGAATCAGGCATTCCGGCAGCTGTGGCGCGATCATGCGCTCTTCGGCAATGCCCGCGCCGGTCAGACGCAGCATGCGTCCGCCGCTTAAGCCAGAGACCTGCACAATCAGCGTGGCGCTGGTCTCTGGCGCGACGGCTGAACCGGCGGAGAGGGCGTTAAGCTGTTCGCTGCTGATGCGCTCGTCGGCGACGGCAAAGGCCGCCAGCTGCGGCTGATCCACCAGCGGCGCGTTGGTATGAAAACGCAGGTTCTGGCGGGCAATATCGTTATCCATCGACGGCGCCAGCCAGACCGGCGTGTCGCCATCGACCAGGGTCAGCAGCACGCTGGTGGTTGCCAGGCCCAGCGGCTGCCAGCCGTGTTTCAGTTGATGCAGGGCAACGATTACGCCCGGCTCGCTCATGGCCTTCAGCAGGCGACGAAAGCTCTGCTGAGCATCCTGAACGGGTAAATTAAAAGCGGTCAGAAGTGCTGTAGATCGTGTCATGCGTTATCTCCGCGTACCAGCGTGAAGAAGTCGACCCGGCTGGCGTTGACTTCGGCACGGCGTGCGTTAATCAGCGCATCGCGTTCCGCTTCCAGCGGGGCAATTAAGGTTTCCATTAGGTTCTGGAAATGCGTTTGTTCCTGCAGCAGCGCGTCAATCACCGCGCACTGCTCGGCATGTTGTTTATTGCGTCCCAGCAGGTAGCTGTAACCCAGCGTGCCGCTCTTCAGGCGTACCACTGCGCGGGTAAGCGTGGTGTCGCCAGCAAAGAAGCGGTTGCCGGTACCGCCCATACGGGCCTGGATCTGCATCAGTCCGCTTTCCGGGGCGCGGATAAGTTCATAGTCCGGCGTCAGTTTGAGCGCGGTAATGCGGGCGTTCAGGGCATCGGCATTGCTGTAAGCCAGCGCGCGCATCCAGCGCTGGCGGGTGGCGGTATCGAAATGCATTCAGTGCTCCATAGTGAATTCGATCATGTCGGCGCGGGTCAGGCTGACGGAGTATTCCGCCGCGTGTTCTTCGCCTTCACGGTGGTTCAGGGTGCGCACGCACAGCAGCGGCGCCATATTGGGGATTTCCAGTACCTTGCTCTCTTTGGCCTGCGCGCGGCGGGCGCTGATGCGCGTTTGCGTGCGTAGCAGCGTCAGACCGGACTGTTCGCGCAGGTAGTCATGCAGCGAACCGCTGTTGAAGCCTTGCAGCAGCGGCCACAGCGAGAGGTCGGAAAAATAGTGGTCGATCTGGCACAGTGCGATGCCGTTAACCCGGCGCAGGGTGCGCAGGTGAATCACGTTATCGCCCTCGTTTATGCTGAGCGCATCGGCAATGTGGCTGGAGGCCGGACGCAGCACCGCCAGCAGTTTTTCGCTGGTGGGATGGCTGCCCTGGTCCAGCAGATTCTGACTAAAGCGCGCCTGGGCATTAAGCGGGTAATCGAACGGGCGCATCAGCACCAGCACGCCGACGCCCTGACGACGCTGAACCCAACCGCGTTCAACCAACTGGTCAATGGCGCGGCGCAGGGTGTGGCGGTTTACCTCGTAGCGCGCGGCAAGCTGATGCTCGGCAGGCAGATAGTCACCGCAGCGATAATGTTGACGTAGCTCCTGCTCAAGTCTCGCGGCAATTTCCTGATAACGCGTTGGATAACTGGTCGGATGTGTAGACAAGTGCATAGCAATCAATGCCTCGCTAATCAGATAAAGTGCTTACGCAAACGCTGGGAAAGGAAATCCAACAGGCTGACGGTGACGATGATTAACACCATCAGGGCGCAGGTTTGCTGGAACTGAAAGCCGCGAATCGCTTCCCATAAGGTCACGCCAATACCGCCTGCACCCACCATTCCGACCACCGTGGCCGAGCGAACGTTGGATTCAAAGCGATACAGCGAGTAAGAGATAAGCAGCGGCATGACCTGTGGCAGAACGCCGTACAGAATCTCTTCAATTTTGTTGGCACCGGTGGCGCGAATGCCTTCTACCGGACCTGGCTCAATAGCTTCTACCGCTTCGGAAAGCAGCTTGGAGAGCACCCCGGTAGTGTGGATAAACAGCGCCATCACCCCGGCGAATGGGCCTAACCCGACGGCGACCACGAACAGCATGGCGAAGACCATTTCATTGATGGCGCGGCAGGCGTCCATCAGGCGACGCATCGGCTGGTAAATCCACCACGGCACGAGGTTATCGGCGCACATCAGGCCGAAGGGAATCGACAGCACAACGGCGAGGGCAGTCCCCCAGACGGCAATTTGCAGGGTGACGGCCATTTCACCGAGATAGTCCTGCCACTGGCTGAAGTCCGGCGGGAAGAAGTCGGCGGCGAAGGTCGCCATATTGCCGGAATCCTGGATCAGCGTGAGCGGGGCCATTTCGGCACCTTTCCACGAGACCACCAGCACGGCGAGAAGAATGGCCCAGCTCAGCAGCGAGAACCAGCTACGTTTGGGCGGGGCGACGGTGATGGTTTGCATGTTTAGCTCCTGGGTGTCGATGTTTCGGGTCTGTTGTAGGCCGGATAAGGTGCTGGCACCGCCATCCGGCATGGAATCCCTTGCATTGCCTGATGGCGCTGCGCTTATCAGGCCTACAATTTGGTCACCAGGTTTACTGCACCGCTTTGGTGACGCTGGTCATAGCGCCCAGTGCGGCGGTCAGACGGTCAAGGTCATCGAGCTGCGCTTTCAATGCCGAGGTTTTGCTGGTTTTCTCTTCCTCGTTCAGCCCTTTGTTGTCCTTCACACCCTGCATCTCTTTAAACAGTGCCAACTGGCGAATCGGCACCAGTTGCAGATCGCTGGAGGCGCGGAACGGTGCCCATCCCAGGCGTTCCAGTACGGTTTTCTGTTCCGGCGTTTTGCCGTAATTCATAAAGAAGTCGTACACCTTGTCCTTGGTGGTTTCGGAGAGGTTTTTACGCCAGACGATCGGATCGCCCGGGATCAGCGGCGACTTCCAGATCACCTTCAGTTCTTTCAGTTTTTCCGGCGCGGAAGTTTTCAGCTTGTCGAGGTTTTCGGTGTTGTTGGTGGCGACATCGACCTGCTTGTTGGCGACGGCCAGCGCGTTGGTTTCGTGTCCGGCGTTAACGGTGCGTTTGAAGTCGCTGGCGGAGATGTTGTTTTTGGCGAAGACGTAGTAGCCGGGGACGAGGAAGCCTGACGTTGAGTTGGGATCGCCGTTGCCGAAGGTCAGATCCTTACGTTTGGCGATCAGATCGTTCAGGTTATTGATCGGACTGTCTTTGTTAACGATCAACACGCTCCAGTAACCTGGGGATCCGTCGGCGGCGACGGTCTGGGCAAACACTTGCCCGTTAGCGCGATCCACCGCTTCCATTGCCGAGAGGTTGCCGTACCAGGCGATATCAACTTTGTTAAAGCGCATTCCCTGGATGATCCCGGCGTAGTCCGGGGCGAAGAAGGCGTTCACTTTCACGCCCAGTGATTTTTCCATGTCCTTCAGGAACGGTTCCCACTGCGGTTTCAGGTTTTGCTGTGATTCGGTCGAAATAATGCCAAAGTTCAGCGCTTTTTCTTGCTCTTCGGCATGGGCCGGGGTGAGCAGTGTGCTGAGACTAAACATGCTGGTGAAAGCCAGCGCGGCAATTGTTCTATAACTCATTTCCATTCCTCATTGTGGGGATGTCAGGCAGCCTGCGCGCTCTGTTCGATGCGGTTCATGCTGCGGTAGAGATGGTCAAAACGATCGTTATCAAAATGCTGGCTGCTGCCATCAAAGAAGACGTTGCCCTGGCGCAGCGCGACGATGCGTTCGCAGTAGCGCAGGGCGTAATCCACCTGATGCAGCGTGACGACCACGGTGATGCCGTCGGTCTGGTTTATGTCGCGTAGGGTGTCCATCACGATGCGGGCGGATTCCGGGTCCAGCGAAGCAATCGGCTCATCGGCGAGGATCACTTTGGCCTGCTGCATCAGTGCGCGGGCGATTGCAACGCGCTGCTGCTGACCGCCCGAAAGCGTGGAAACGCGCTGGTATGCAAAGTGCGCCATGCCCACGCGGGTCAGCGCCTGTAATGCACGCTGTTTTTGTTCCTGGCTAAACCAGCTAAAACAGGTACGCCAGAACGGCGTGCTGCCGAGCGCGCCAATAAGGACGTTCTCCAGCACCGTCAGGCGGTTCACCAGATTGAACTGCTGGAAGATGTAGCCGGTGTGGGCGCGGCTTTTGCGGATATCGCGCGCCAGGCGGCCTTCATGTTGAACGGTGCGGCCCAGCAGCTCGACGCGGCTACCGGGGGATTTATCACCGGTGATCAAACCGCTTAAATGACGTAAAAGGGTGGATTTGCCGGAGCCAGACGGCCCAAGCAGAGCCACCATCTCACCGGAACAGATGTTCAGATCAACCGCATTGAGCGCCTGATGTTGATTGAAGGACTTGGAGAGTTTCTCGACGCGAATAATCGTTTGCATGATGCGGCCTCCCTAAAAAAGTGGCCCCATCGTGGCGGATCAATGTGACGTTTTCGTTAAGGGATGGTTACTCGACGATGAAGAGTTGAGCGCTGTTTGATGACAGTACGGGAGGGCTGGCCTCCCGTTGGATTACTCTGTAGGGGGTTGCTGTTGTTTGACGACGTTGATCATCCACGGCACGCCATACTGGTCGCTCACTTTACCGAAACCGTGGGCCCAGAAGGTTTCCTGCCAGTCCATTTCGATTTTTCCGTTTGCTGCCAGGTTATCAAACCAGCGTTTGCCTTCATCGACGTTTTGCGTGTCGAGCACCAGCGTGAAGCCAGAGTAGTGAGCATTTCCGTCCGGGGCGCTATCGCTCATCATGATGTCACTGCCCGCAACGCGCAGGTTGGCGTGGGCGATGGCGGTGTCGGGGAATTTCAAGCCTGAAGGGCAACCATCTTCGCTATCCTGCGCCGATTTGGGCATTTCACCGAAGTTGATTTTGTAGAGTAGCTCAGCGCCTAGCGTTTTTTGATAGTAGGCGATAGCGTCAGCGCAGTTGCCTGCAAAGGAGATATAGGGACTTAACGGCATAATCTTTACCTCAGGTAAAAGAAGCCAATTAAGTGTAGTTAGCGTCTGCAAAAATAAACCAGGCGGGAAGTATGAGCTTCCCGCCTGGCAGATGAGCTGGAGTTGACCTGATTAGCGTCGCTCTATCAGGCAATTGGCATCAGTTCTTTTTCACAAACTCAGATTTCAGCTTCATTGGGCCAAAGCCATCGATTTTGCAATCGATGTTGTGGTCACCTTCAACCAGACGAATGTTTTTCACTTTGGTACCAATCTTCAGCATGGAAGAGCTACCTTTTACCTTCAGGTCTTTCACGACGGTAACGCTGTCGCCGTCAGCCAGCAGGTTGCCGTTGGCATCTTTAACGATCAGTTCGTCGCTGTCCTGCGCCGGTTCAGCATCGTTCCATTCGTGAGCGCATTCCGGGCAGATGAACATGCCGTTATCTTCGTAAGTGTATTCGGAGTTGCATTGCGGGCAGTGTGGTAATGACATGTGGATTTCCTCAAAAGTCAGCAGGGGCAAATGCGCCCAAAAAATGGCAGATTGCCGAAAAAGGCCGCAATTATACATAAAATCCCTGCATTTGTCGGGACTACTGCGCGATTACGCAAAATGATCTGCTGTAAAGACCCTCTGCTTTCACCTCAATGAAAGTATGGCGGAATATTTTTTAAGGGAAATTGCTACGCTTAGATATTTAAGATAAGGTGAGGCGAAATATCTGATATTCATAGGTAACATTGCTTAGAAATGCCTAAGTCATTGTGATTGAATATCATTGAACCCCTTAAATTTAGTAGGGGGATTCCGCTGGCATTTTTTAAAACTGAACTACGCTGTCTATCTTTCTTACTTATTTTCATAAGTGAGAGGCATCAGGCCAGCGGTTATACACCAAATTTATTTTAATAATATCAATTGGTTGTTTTGATTTTAATTATTTCTATACGTAATTATAAAAGCCAAAAAATCTATAAATAAAACGATTGGGCTAAATAAAAGCAATGCCATTTGCGTTAAGGAAAAATTTTCCATGCACACACAGACAATATATGAATTAAGTCAGGAAGCGGAACGCTTGCTGATGCTCTCGCTTGAACATCTCAGGCAATTGCAAAAATTGCCTATGACGTCGTTGGATGATGTCGCGCTAAAACAAGGAGAGCATAGCAGTCAGGTTGTTCAGCCCCTGCATTTCAGCGCGCGTGGCATGGATGTCCAGCAAGCAACGCTCAATAATGAGCTGCGCAAGATTACGCGTCTGGAAATGGTGCTGGCGATTGTTGGCACGATGAAAGCGGGAAAATCGACGACGATTAACGCGATTGTGGGGACAGAGGTGTTACCTAATCGTAATCGCCCCATGACGGCGTTACCAACGCTAATACGCCATACGCCGGGGCAGAAAGAGCCGGTGCTGCATTTTTCACATGTCGCGCCGATCGATGCCTTAATGAAGGTTTTGCAGCAGCGCGTGCGCGAGTGCGATCGCCTGCGTCTTACGCAGACCCTCGAAATTGACAAGGATATGAATGTCCTGCTGCAACATATTGAAAATGGTGTGGCATTTGAACGGTATTATCTTGGCGCACAGCCTATTTTCCATTGCCTTAAAAGCCTGAACGACCTGGTGCGCCTGTCAAAAGCATTGGACGTTGATTTTCCTTTTGCTGCCTATGCTGCGATTGAGCATATTCCGGTTATTGAAGTTGAATTTGTCCATTTGGCCGGACAGGCAAGCTACCCAGGGCAATTAACGCTGCTGGATACGCCGGGGCCGAACGAGGCGGGACAACCGCACTTACAAAAAATGCTCAATGAACAGCTGGTGCGGGCCTCTGCGGTGCTGGCGGTGTTGGATTACACCCAACTGAAATCGATTTCCGATGAGGAAGTGCGTCAGGCGATTATGGCGGTCGGCAAGTCAGTTCCTCTGTATGCGCTGGTGAACAAGTTCGATCAGAAAGACCGCAACAGTGACGATGAAGACCAGGTGCGGGCGTTGATTTCCGGCACATTGATGCAAGGCGGAATCGCCCCTGAAAGAATTTATCCGGTCTCCTCAATGTGGGGCTATCTGGCAAACAGGGCGCGTCATGAGCTGACGACGCGCGGGCGACTGCCGGATCATCAGGAGCAACGTTGGGTGCAGGATTTTGCCGAAGCGGCGCTTGGCAGACGCTGGCGCACCACCGATCTTGACGATACGGAACACATCCGCCATGCCGCCGACCTGTTGTGGGAAGACTCGCTGTTTGAACAGCCAATTCAGAAAGTGATCCACGCCGCTTATGCTAATGCTTCGCTGTATGCGCTTCGCTCTGCGTCACATAAGTTATTGAACTATGCACAAAGCGTGCACGAATATCTGGAATTTCGCGCCCACGGGTTAACGGTCGCCTATGACAAACTGCGGCTGAACATCACGCATATTGAAGAGGATATGCAGCAGTTAGAAGTGAGCCAGGGGCGGGTGAGCGATGAAGTCAGCCATGAAGTAGAACTGGCGCTGGAGGCTGCCGCTGCCTATCTCAGTGAGCAACAGACTGAGATTCTTTGCGGTATCAACACGTTCTTTGTCAAAGAAAACGTCCTGATGATGTCACAACACGGTCTGGGGAATGCTGTGAATACGGCAGAAATGGCCGGAGAGATGTTGGTGCTGCATGATGAAGGGCAGGCAAAAATTGTGTTAGATAAAATCCGCTCGTCCTGTGAGGGGGTATTGCTGGCGGCGCAGGAAAGCATCAGCCGGGACTTAGCCCTGCGTTTTGAACAGCTTGAGTCGACGCTCTCCCGGGCGCTAAATGACGCGATGCGGCCAATTGAGCAAAGGGTGAAAGAGGAGCTAAACCACGCCGGTTTTCGTGCGCGGATCCGTTTTCCAGCGTTCCATACGGCGATGTTTAATTTCAATACCCGCCAATTGTTTAACGAGGCCATTGAGCAGGATATTCCGGCAGAAAATGTGCCGTCTACTGGCGGTGTGGTGCGTGACACTTTCTCTCGTTGGCTAAATCAACCCAACTGGGGATGGAATGATTACGTCGAAACAAAAACGCGTTATCTCATTGATATGGGCGCATTGCATAAAAACCTTGTGCAGTACGTCTCCCAGTTTTGCCAACAAATTCGTAAAGCTTTAGCTGCTCAGGTCGATATCTCCGTTACGGCTGGCATGGCCACATTTTTTGCTGATTTCTCTCTGTGCCTGGCGCAATTGCAGGCGAGTCTGAGTGAGAGTCTGACGCTACGCCAACAAAATGAATCCGCGGTGAATGCAATGAATGAGCAATTGCAGCAGCGCATTACGATTGCGGCATGGCTTTATGAAGATTCCCGATTGCTGCGTGACGATATCAATACCCTTTTTGCAACCGAGCACACATGACTAACGTTTTACTGGAAGGCCCCGGGAGGACGCTGGAGTGTGTCTACCCGAAGTTTATGGTCGATCTGGTTCAGGGAGATGAAACCAAACGTTCCGGCGGTTTTCTGCAACAGCAGCAGCGGCTGCGTGCGCGTCTGACGCAGGAAGTGTTATCCCAGACGCAACTGCGTGCGTGGGTGATGGCGGGAGTGTCCAGCGAGCATCTGGTGATGCGCCTTAAGCTGGTGGAGAAGCTGGCAGGCATGATTGACCCGGGTCATCTGGCGCTGGTACGGATCGCCGAAGGGCTGATGTTTTTGCAACAAACAGAACACCCGCGTGGGCTTTCAACCCCCGGTCTTTTACAGCAAATAAATTCACTGACTGACTGGTTTACCCAACGCGCGGCGTATAAAGAGAAGGCGCTGACCCAGCGCGGCCTGACGGTTCAGGCGGGCGAGCATAGCGAACAAATTTTTACCCGCTGGCGGGCTGGCGCGTATGACGGCTGGTCGTTACCAGGACGCTGTTTTGTCGCGCTGGAGGAGCTACGTTGGGGAGCTTTTGGTGATGCCTGCCGGTTAGCGAATGCCGATGTGGTGTTAATGCTAAAAGACAACCTGCGAACCATGGCGGCTCAGGCGTTGGCGGATAGCGTGAATGCAGCGCCTGCTACGCGTCATTACTATCATCATTGGCTCAGCACCCCAGCTGTCGGCGGATCGGGCGAGTATAACGATATGCTGAGCTGGCTGGGGAGCTGGTGCGATGCGCAACGTCATCCTGTGAGCTGGTCGGTGACGCAGCGTTGGCAAAATGTGGCGCTGGGGATGCCGCGATTGTGTTCGGCAAAGCGGCTGGTCGATGCGATGGTTGAGGAGATTTTTGCACCGACCCTGCTCGTCAATTGAGCAGGGCTGGTGAGTAGGATAAAGGCAGGTTTAGTGGTGCAGAGAGTCTGCCGGGGTGGCCACCGCTTCGTTGGCGACCAGGTTTTTATTAAAACGTTTGGCGTACAGCGCGGTGATAATCGGCACCAGAATGGCGGTGACAATTACGCTGGCGGCAACCAGCGCCGTAGCGGATGCGGCAACCGGTTCGAACGCTGGGTTAATCTGGGCGATAATCACCGGGTTTGCTACCGCAGCGCCTGCTGCTGAAGAGGCTGCGACGCCTGCCGTACCGTTCCCGCCACCAATAACACGGTCAGCAATAATCAGCGGGATACCGGTGATGACGATAACCGCGACACCCAGCATGATACCCAGCAGACCGGTATCAACGATCACGCTCAGGTTAATAGTGTTACCCAACGCGAAGCCGAAGAACGGGATCAGCACCGGTGTGGCTTTGCTGAAGAAAGAACGCAGGTCGTGATCCAGGTTGCCCAACGTAAAGCCAATCAGGAACGGTAATACCGCGCCGATGAAATGGTGTGGCTCGAAGGAGGCCAGACCCGCAGAGCCGAGGATCACCATGGTCATTAACGGACCGGATTCCAGAGACATCAACACAAATGCGCCGGACTCTTCTTTGGTGCCGTACTGGTTCATCAGGCTGGCGTACAAACCACCGTTGGTCATGTCCATTGCGGAGACAATTGCCAAAACTGAGAGGCCTGCAAAGAACCCAGTTTGAATACCGGTATCAGGAATAAATGAAGCAGCAATCATTGCCACTACCCACGCCACGGCTATTTTGGTTATTACCAGCGTACCGGACTTGCGTAATACCGTACCGGTTGCCCGCAAATCAATAGATGCGCCGATACAAAAAAACCACACTGCCAGAATCGGTACCGTTCCGCTGATCATTCCTTTGGTAAACGAACCAAAATACGCACCGGTATCCGGAGCTAACGTATTTAACACTGCGCCTAATAACAGAGGAATCAACATCATTCCGCCGGGGATGCGTTCAATCGTGGCTTTAATTTTCATAAACGTCCTCATGTCTTGTCGCTGCTAAAACTCGCGCAAGAGGGTAAAAATTAATAAATTCAAATGGTTACTGGTATTTCTTAACAAAGAAAATCGCTATCTCTTTGTTTTATAAAATCTAACGCGGCATACGTTGAGCGTGTTGCTGCTCCCAGGGATATTGCGTCTGGAATTAGTTTGCATTCATGGGAACATTGATTCAATCAAAATAAAACGATGTTTTAGTTATCTTCATCACATATTCCGAGCAAAAGTTCCAGGTCGGTCTGATTATTAAAAAAGCTGTGATCTTTTTGTGAAGGGATTAGGTGGTTTTTTTGCTAGCAGAATAATAGTGACCGCTGTGATTGTTGGTGCAATAAAGCGATTTATTCTTGTATTTAATTGTCAGTAAATCGCAAGCATTACATGTAAAAAAGCTGACTAAGAATGACCTAATTTACGCATGTTGACGAAATGAAAAACTATATGTGAAGTTGATCACAAATTTAAACGCTGTTAGGGTAAAGAGGTCATTAACCGCCCAATCAGGCGTCAACAGGTTCGGTTGTACTGTGCGTTTCTCGTCAGTGTAAGTAAACCTGCTACGCTTGTTACAGGGAATGCGCCTGTGCATTCCCCGCTCGGTGATGACCCTGACGCATAGGCGTTAGGGGACTCGAACTGGAGCGTGACAGGGCTAAGTCTATGAGGACGAGTATGCTAAAAAGGAAAAAAATAAAACCGATAACGCTGCGCGACGTTACCATCATTGATGACGGTAAATTGCGAAAAGCCATTACCGCAGCGTCGTTAGGTAATGCGATGGAGTGGTTCGATTTTGGTGTTTATGGATTTGTTGCTTACGCATTAGGTAAAGTGTTCTTCCCGGGGGCTGACCCCAGCGTGCAGATGGTTGCTGCACTCGCCACCTTCTCTGTTCCCTTTCTGATTCGACCGCTTGGCGGATTGTTCTTCGGTATGCTCGGCGATAAATACGGTCGTCAGAAGATACTCGCTATCACCATCGTGATCATGTCGATCAGTACATTCTGTATCGGTCTTATTCCCTCTTATGCCTCAATTGGTATCTGGGCACCGATTCTGCTGTTGCTGTGTAAGATGGCGCAGGGGTTCTCGGTCGGCGGAGAGTATACCGGGGCATCGATTTTTGTCGCAGAGTACTCGCCAGACCGTAAGCGCGGATTTATGGGCAGTTGGCTGGACTTCGGCTCGATTGCCGGGTTTGTGCTGGGCGCGGGCGTGGTGGTCCTGATCTCAACTATCGTCGGCGAGGATAACTTCCTTGAGTGGGGCTGGCGTATTCCGTTCTTCCTGGCGCTACCGTTAGGGCTGATTGGTCTGTACCTGCGCCATGCGCTGGAAGAGACGCCGGCGTTCCAGCAGCACGTGGATAAACTGGAGCAGGGCGATCGTCAGGGTCTGCAGGAAGGTCCTAAGGTCTCGTTTAAAGAGATTGCGACTAAGCACTGGCGCAGCCTGTTGGCATGTGTTGGTCTGGTGATTGCCACCAACGTCACCTACTACATGCTGCTCACCTATATGCCGAGCTATCTGTCGCATAACCTGCATTACTCTGAAGACCACGGCGTGTTGATTATTATCGCCATCATGATTGGTATGCTGTTTGTGCAGCCGATTATGGGGTTGCTCAGCGACCGTTTCGGGCGTCGTCCGTTTGTGATCATGGGCAGTATTGCGCTGTTTGTGCTGGCGATTCCGGCATTTATTCTGATTAACAGTAATGTTATCGGCCTGATTTTCGCCGGGTTGCTGATGTTGGCGGTGATCCTCAACTGCTTTACCGGGGTGATGGCGTCAACGTTACCGGCGATGTTCCCGACGCATATTCGCTACAGTGCGCTGGCCGCCGCGTTTAATATCTCGGTATTGATCGCCGGTCTGACTCCGACATTGGCCGCATGGCTGGTGGAAAGCTCGCAGAATCTGATGATGCCTGCTTATTATCTGATGGTGATTGCGGTAGTAGGTTTAATTACCGGCGTGACCATGAAAGAGACGGCTAATCAGCCGCTGAAAGGAGCGACACCTGCTGCTTCGGATATTCAGGAAGCGAAAGAGATCCTCGGCGAACACTACGATAACATTGAACAGAAAATCGAAGATATCGATCAGGAAATTGCTGAGCTACAGGTTAAGCGCACGCGTCTGGTGCAGCAGCATCCGCGTATTGAAGAGTAACGGTGTTATTGCCTGATGGCACTACGTTTATCAGGCCTACGGGCAGCATTGTACTCAGTAGGCCGGATAAGGTGTCTTATGATATCAACTTAAGGTTGGCTTAATCTGTGTCAGGCAAACTCTCCTCCATAGTTTCGGAGGAGAGTGTCATGAAAACCCGTATTTATGAAAGTTTGACCACCGTGTGCAGCGTGCTGATCGTCAGCAGCTTTTTGTATGTGTGGGTGAGCTCTTACTGATTTTTCGCCAATTCCACCCATGCGCGAGTGCCGCTGGCTCCCTGGCGATTTTGCAGATAGAAATGACCCTGATGTAACTGGGTGATACGACTGACAATACTCAGCCCCAGCCCAATCCCACCAAAACGGCTGTCCATTCGGACGAATGCTTTACTTAACTCCCCGCATTTACTTTCATCAATGCCCGGCCCTTCATCTTCGACGGCCAGGACGGCATCATGCTCAGTGTTCAGGCTAATCGTAATATGGGTGCCTTCCGGGCTATAACGATGCGCGTTTTCCACCAGATTTCGTAGCAGCATCCGCAACAGCGTAGCATCGCCACGCACGACAACGTCCGCCGCGCTTTGTGGCAGGAGCAGCGTCTGTTTACGTTGGTCCAGCATGGTGCTGAGTTCATCGTAAGAGGGCAGAATAACGTCCTCCAGCAGTTTGACATGCTGATAGCTCCCGGCCGAAAACGACTGTCCGACGCGGGCGAGTTGCAGCAGCTGCGATACGCTGTCCATCATTTGATCAAGGCGGGCAATCAACGGCGTAACGTCGACCTTATGGGTTTTGGATAATAATTCCAGATGCAGGCGAACGCCTGACAGCGGTGTGCGCAGTTCGTGGGCGACATCGGCGGTAAATAAACGTTCGTTTTCAATAGTGCTGGTCAGCCGCGTTACCAGGTCATTGAGCGCTGAGACAACGGCCTGGATCTCAACGGTTGAGCTGTGAATTTCAATCGGGGCCAGGTTATCGGCTGCTCGCGCCTCTAACTCTTTTTGCAGATCTGCCAGCGGGCGGGTTATTCGTCGCACCGCCTGATAGCAAATTAGCAGCGTCAGGCTGACCATAAAGATGCCGGGGACGATCAGGCTGGCGATAGCCTCGCGGATCTCATGCATGATGTGGCGATCGTTGTTACGGTTATCGCGCAGCGCCTGTTCGAATAACTGTATTTGCTCGGTACTTTCGTGCCACAACCAGAAGGTGCTAATGAGCTGAAAGACCAGCAGAATTAGACCGATCGTCAGTATTAACCGTTGGCGAAGAGGGAGAGGTCGTTTTAGATATTGCAGCAGCTTCACTTAGCTTTCCTCAGTGGCGACCAGCATATAGCCAAATCCCCTGACCGTGCGGATACGTGATTTCCCCACTTTATCGCGCAGATTATGGATGTGGACTTCCAGCGTATTGGTCGACGGTTCGTTATCCCAACTGTAGATGTCGTTATACAGAATTTCCCGGTGAACAGGACTGCCTGCCTTGAGCATCAGACGCGACAGGAGCGCGTATTCTTTCGGCGTTAAGATAACCTCTTGTCCGTCCATCCACACCTGGCGACGACCGATATTCAGCGTCAGATTGCTGACAATTAATTCACTTTCACCCTGATTGTTGTGGCGACGCAGAAGTGCCCGGATGCGGGCGTGCAGTTCTTCCAGTGCGAACGGTTTGACCAGATAGTCATCGGCACCCACGTCCAGCCCGCTGACCCGGTCTTTGAGCGTGTCACGGGCGGTGAGGATCAGCACGGGGAGAGAGTATTTCTTCTGTCTGATGCGGGTCAGGAAGTGCAAGCCGTCTTCATCCGGCAAGCCCAGGTCCAGAACAACCAGACTGTAATGTCCGGTCTCCAGACACTGCTCGGCTGCACGGGCGGTTGACACGCCATCACAGGCGTAGCCTTCTGTTTGTGCAGCGAGTATCAGTCCCTGTAGTAACAACGTGTCGTCTTCAACAATCAGAATTTTCATTCTTTTAGCCTCCCCGGCAGGGTTGCAGAATATCATCTGCCGCCTGATATTTCTGTGTTTGCACGCCCGTTAATCCCAGCAGAGTTGAGAAGAGATTATCCTGCGAGAAGTCTTCTGAGCTTGCCCGTTTTTGCAAACATGTCTGAGAGACCTGATAGCGTTGCTGATAATCCTCGGAGAGCCACAGCAGCATCGGCACATGTTTTTGCGTATCTGGTGCAATCGAATACGGCAGGCCGTGCAAATAGACGCCATTTTCCCCTAAGGATTCGCCGTGATCGGAAAGATAGACCAGGCTGGTGGTGAAATTATCCTGATGCTCTTTCAGTATATTGATCGCTTTATCAACAATATAGTCAACGTAAAGAATGGTGTTGTCGTAAGTATTGACCAACTGTTGCTGCGAACAGGTCTGGATTTCGTTGGTATCGCAGGTTGGCGTAAATTTCTTAAACTGCGCAGGATAGCGGTTGTAATAGGTCGGACCGTGGCTGCCGATGGTATGCAGCACAATCACGCCGTCGCCTTGCAGATTATTAATGTACTCTTCCAGCCCGTGGAACAGGACTTCATCGTAGCATTCGCCGTCAATACACTGCCCTGGCAGGTTCAGCTTAGTCATATTCTGGTGTGGAACCCGGTCGCAAGCCCCTTTGCAGCCGCCGTCGTTATCGTTCCACAGAACGTTAATTCCCGCCCGCTGAATGATGTCGAGTACGCCTTCCTGATGCTGTGCCAGTTCTTCGTCGTAGTGCGCGCGTGGCATATCCGAGAACATGCAGGGTACTGATACTGCCGTTGCCGTTCCGCAGGATGTGGTGCGGGGGAAATAGACCACATCATCTTTTTCCAGCAGCGGGTTGGTCTGGCGCGAGTAGCCTGACAGGGAGAAGTTATCGCCGCGCGAGGTCTCGCCGAGAACCACAATCGTCAGGTTCTTACGCTTTTCTTTCACCATCAACGGATTGCGATGTGCATCCTCGCCAATGCGCACCAGCGGCAGGTGGGCCAGTCGCTGGTGTGAATACCAGGATGACGTCGCCACAATGCTGTTGGATGGACTGAGGGATTTCACCAGTTCTTTGTTGTTGCGAAACAGTGAGGCGTAATCTTTATAGAAGAACGCAGCGACCAGCACGATCAGCAGCGCGGAGATCAGAATGTTCGCGCCACGAAACAGTATGCTGCGCATGACTGGCGTGATCGGTTTGATTTTTACCCAGCAGGCAATGAGCGCGGCCAGAATGCCGCTCACCCCGAGCGTGATGAGCATTTGCGGCGTCAGCAAAGCAAAGGTTTCGGCGGGCGTAGTGTCCATCATATTAGCGATCATCGAGCGGTCGATGATGATGCCGTAGGTCATGATGAAATATTGGGCCGATGCGCCAACCAGAATGAAAATGCACGCCACCAGGCGATTAAGCCACAGGAATGAGGCCAGCGTCAGCACGATGTTCATGACGCTGAACGCGACGACCGGCATTGATAAAAACACCAGCACGTTACGCACAGAGTCCAGAGGCAGGTCTTGCAGCACTTGTTTATAGAACGCAATGTTCAGGAAGGTCGCAAGATAAAATGAGATCAGCAGAAGCCAGCTGATTAGCCCGAGAGTGGGCCTTTTAAACAAGAGCTTTAACATTAAGGGGGTTCCATCGACTATGTGGCGCAAATCCTCTCAAAGTAAAATTAAGCCAACCTTAAGTTCTTAATGTTGATTTTTCGAATATCAGCGAGGCAGCGGAGGCCCGATGAACTGACGCCATCGGGCAATGACGATTGCTTAAGTTAGTTATTGTTCACTGGTGCATCCAGTGGATACGGGTTTTTATGGATCCGGTTGTAGTTCAGTGCGTACAGCGCGGTGATGATCATCAGCGTGACGAACGACCACATCACTTCTTTGGCGCCGGAACCGACAACCGCCCAGATGCAGTAGACAAAGGCGATAAAGGTCACCAGTAAGTACATCGGGCGTGCTTTACCAAAGTGACCATGGCCGAGCAGCAGCAGCGCGGCGCAGGTATACAGATACGGCACCAGGGTGAAGATAACGGAGACCGAAGAGACCAGACCAAACTCTTTCGCTGCGTTCGGCGACATGCTGCTGAACTGGAAGATGGTCATCAGGATGCCGACGATAATTAACCCGGCCACTGGCGTACCGGCTTTGTTCACGCGGGCAAAAATTGGTGGGAACAGGCCGTCATCGGCTGCGGCTTTGGCGGTTTGCCCGGCAAGCAGCGTCCAGCCGCCCAGAGAACCAAGACACCCGGCAGCAGCACAGAAGGAAACTATCGCCCCAGCGGTGTCACCCAGCGCTATACGTGCGGCATCACCGAACGGAGAGGCTGATACACGCAGCGCCGCGTTAGGGATCATACCCATGATTGCGGTGGTGGAGAGCACGTAACAAACAGCGGCAATCAGCACGCCGCCCATGGTGGCGATAGGTACGTTACGTTTGGGATTTTTAACCACGCCAGCCGCAACGGAGGCGCTTTCCACCCCGATAAATGACCACAAGGTGACGTTCAGAGTGCTTTGAATCGCGCCGAAGGTGTTCATCCCGCTGACGTTCCAGGCTGCCATATAGGTTTCACCGCGGAACCAGAACCAGCCGAAGACGGCAATCCCGACAATTGGCACCAGTGCCAGTACCGTTGCGACGGCCTGCACGCGGGTGATCATTTTCGGTCCGACAATGTTCAGTAATACGAAGATCCACAGCACTACGACGCAGGTTAGCGTCAGGACCAGCGGATCTTTTAAGATGGGGAAGAAGTAGCTCAGATAACCGACGCCAATGACCACCATGGCGATGTTACCAATCCAGCAGGCCAGCCAGTACAGCACGTTGGTCTGGTAGCCCAAAAAAGGACCGAAGCAGCGGCGGGCGTAAGCATAAGAACCACCGGGACTGGAGTCTAAGGACGACATTTTGGCGTACACCATCGACAGTGCCAGAGCACCGATAATCGTGACCAACCATCCGTAGATTGCAATCCCGCCAGTTGACGCAAGGTTTGCGGGTAGCAGGAATACACCGGAACCCATAATATTCCCCGACACCATAAGGGTGACGGGGATTAAGCCCACTTTGTGAGCATCAGCATCCGTCGACATATTTTTTAACTCCTGATAAGGATAAATGACGCCTTATCATACCTCGTCAAAAGTCTATTTAATGATGACGGAGCTGGGGTATCGCTAATGCTGATATTATTATGGCTTATCGCTAACTGATTAAAAATCAGGCGGCGGATGGCTCCCTATGTTGGCTAACATAATGCAGAGGCGTCATCCCATAGAACTCTTTGAATACGGAGATAAAGTATGAGGTACTGTTATATCCACACAGTTGAGAGACCTGAGAAATGTTTTTGCCGTCCATCAGTAATTGATTGACGGCATATCGCATGCGACATGTGGTAATTATTTGGCTGTAACTTGTATTTTCACTTTTGAGCTTTTTCTTTAACAAACTGGGACTCAGGCATAAGCAACTGGCAACCATGCTTAAATTCCAGTCTTTATGTATATCGCTCTCAATAATGTGATAAACGCTATCGCTGATACAGTTGCGCAGCATATACATGAGCAAAGAAATAAACTTTTTGCTGTCGAGAAAGCGTGATAACACCGTGAACAGTAGCGAGCGCGTACGCTCTCTTTCAGCTTCGTTCACTGTGTCCATTACGCTGTGTTGGGCAGCCACCCTGAAGACATCCGGCGTCAGACACGCGGCGGTCATCACTGGGCTGGCACTGCGTTGCCAGAGTGGGATCTGTGAAAGGTCTTTATTTAAAAAGCGCAGATAATCTTTAATGATATCGCGGCTGATATGTACGACCAATGCGTTATTAAGTGATGAGAAATCGATAATATTATTATCGCATGCCACCAGCGCCATATGATTAGCTTTTAAACTGATGGCTTCTTTACCGTTAATCCTTAACCAAACATCCTTCTCCGTTAATACAACAACACAAGCTTCTTTGCTGCAAAGCCTCATACCCAACTCCAGGAATATGAACATAAAACACCGTAGCTCAACATCAGATGAGCCAAATCGGCTAAATTGAAATTGTATGATGAAACCAGGACTGCAATAAAATAACGTGTCTGAAATTAATTACAATGTTTGGCGGGATTTTTCTTATGTACACATTTTTGTACGCAAGTGGAAAGGCGCTATTTGCGTATAAAAAAAGCGCGGGGTGGTCCCGCGCAAAAAGGTATGACAATGTTATTGTTTTGCAGCAATACTCAGGAATTACTCAAGCATGACATGTCTACCTTAAACATCGGACTATCTATAAAACGACATTATGCTTTCACGCACATAACGTGGTACACACCGTCAATAATTTCCGTTCCTTCGGTTTCATGTTCAAATCCAGGGAAGTGGTGGTCCCAGGACTGCAACGAACGTAGATAACTAATCTGCGGGCTATTGGCGTCGCCAAAGTTTTCCCCGGACAGCAGCATCGGAATTCCTGGTGGGTAAGGAATAACGGAATTCGCGGCTATACGACCCGGCAGATTTTCAATGGCCACCATCTCAACGTTATCGCTGACTATCGCGTTATAGGCTTCACGCGGGGTGATTTCAGCAACAGGCAGGCCGGAGTAAGCCGCGTTAAGACGTGCGCCTGGGTTGTTCTCTTTCAGCCAGGCGAACATGGTGTCGCCCAGATCGTGAATGCCCATGTTGACGTAAGTGTCTGGATGTTCCTCAACCAGTTCTGGCATCACCTGTGCCAGCGGGGTATTGGCATCGTAATGGTGTTTGAAAGAGCACAACGTGTTGATCAGTGTGCCCCATTTCCCGCGGGTAATCCCCATGGAGAACAGGAACATAATCTGGAAATCGGTGGTACGGGTCGGCACGATGCCGTGACGGCCAAGCCAGGCGGTGACCAGTGCAGCCGGTACGCCGTTCTCTTCCAGTTCACCATCGTCGCCCATCCCCGGAGCCAGAATGCTGACTTTGATCGGGTCCAGCATGCTCCAGTTATCCGGCAGGTCTTTAAATCCGTGCCAGGATTCACCCGGGCGCATTACCCAGCAGTTCTGGTCGGTGGTCAGGAGTTGGGTTGGCGCATCGGCAAAGTCATAGGTTTTGCCGGTCTGCGGATCGGTCACAATCTCTTTGTTCCACGGTTTGAAGAACCAGTCGCCTTCGGCGGTGAATTCTTTGTACAACCGTGCCATGGCCTGACGGAAATCGACCGCTTCGTCGATCACTTCTTGGGTGAGCGACAGGCCGCTGTTACCGTCCATCATGGAGACCGCCACGTCGTTTGAAGCACAGATGGCATACAGCGGAGAGGTAGTGGCGTGCATCATGTACGCCTGGTTAAAGCGGGAGAAGTTCACGGCCCCACGACCTTCACGAACGTGAATGTAAGATGCCTGAGAAAGCGCATTCAGCAGTTTGTGGGTCGAGTGGGTGGCAAAAACGGTAGGACCGTTATGATCGCCCGGCGCGCCACGCATGGCGTAGTGATCGGCGTAAATTGGGTTGAAGCGAGCATAGCCATACCAGGCCTCATCGAAGTGGATGCGATCGCTGGTTTGCGCGAGCAGGTCCTGGGCCTCTTTGGCGTTGTAGCAAACACCGTCGTAGGTACAGTTGGTCACAACGCTGTAAGACGGTTTTTGCCCGGCTTTACCTTTGGTCAGCGGGCTTTCGCTGATCTTTTTCTGCAATGTTTCAGGCTGCATTTCCTGCGGGTAGATAGGCCCGATAATGCCGTACCGGTTGCGGCTTGGCACCATGTACACCGGTTTTGCCCCGGTGAGGATAAGCCCCTGCTCGATGGATTTATGGCAGTTACGATCCAGCACCACGACGTCGTTGTCGGTCATACAAGCCTGCATGATGGTGCGGTTAGAGCCGGAAGTCCCGACCACCACGGACCAGGAGCGATCAGCGCCAAACACGCGGGCGGCATATTTTTCGCTCTCGCCAAACGCGCCGGTATGATCCAGCAGCGAGCCGAGCGATGCACGTTCAATACCCATGTCGCTACGGAATAAGTTTTCACCATAGTAATCATGGTAGAAACGACCGGCCGGTGTTTTGGTGAATCCGACGCCGCCCTGGTGACCCGGTGCTGCCCAGGAGTATTCATGGATGTCGCCGTACTTCATCAGTGCGCTGAACAGCGGTGGCAGAAGTTGTTGGCGGTAGCGGGTCATCGCCGCAACGGCGCGACCGGCGATAAAGTCTGCGGTATCTTCCAGAATCCAGGCGAATTCATCGACAAGCTCCAGCAGGTCGCGATCCAGCGATGCGGTGGCTTTTTCGCGATCGCCCAGCAGGAAAACGGGAACGTTTTGCTGGCGCTCGTGGAGCTTGCCGATCAATTGCCTGACGTTCAGGTGCTCGTCTTGTTGTTCCATTTGATAGCTGAACATCAGGCAATCAATGGCTTCATTGGCGGCGAGGATTGCGTAACCATCGTCGAATGAGGTGGACTTAATGACGGTAACATTTTGGCGGCTTAATGCGTCAGCCAGACGTTCGACAGCGCTACCGACCCAGGTGTCCTGATGCAGAAACTCACTTTCAACAATTAATACTTTCATCATCTTTTACCCGGTTGTGGAAAGGTTGCAATCTATGAATTGCAGACACACCGTATGAATGTGACGCAGGCAAGTATTATCCTGTCAAAATGGGCTGTAAAGCGGGTGAAAAATAGTCTGATTTGTGTTTAATTTGTTTTTAAACAGTAGGTTATGTTTGCTTGTTGGCGGTTTTTCACCACCGTTTATCGACAGGGGGAATATTTTTTTGGCTGATACTGATATTGCCGAATGATATCAACCAGCGATTGTTTGCCGATGCTGCTGGCTTAGTTTGCGGTACTGCTGCGGCGACATGCCGACAAACTTGCTGAAGGTGTCATAAAAACGGCTGCTGGATCGGAATCCGGCGGTCAACGCAACGTCGAGAATGGTTTTATCGGTATCGCTAAGCAATGCGCGGACGTGATTGATCCGCATTGCCGTGATGTACTGCTTCAGGGTGAGTTGCATTACGCGTTGGAAAATCCCCATCGCGTAGTTGGCGTTGAGCTTCACGTGTTCCGCGACGTCGTTGATGGTGAGCGCCTGATCGTAGTTGTCGGCAATAAAGCTCAGCATTTGGCTGACGTAAAACTGGGCGTGCCGCGACACGCTGTTTTTGTGGGTCCGCGAGGTTTTATTGACCAGGATAGGCTGCCAGCCGGAAAGGCTAAACCGCTTGAGCATCAGACCAATTTCATCAATGGCGAGCTGGCGAATTTGTTCGTTCGGGTTGCTCAGTTCCTGTTGCCAGCGCTGAACCTCAAAGGTGCTCAACTGCTGCGACGCCAGCGATTTGATGACCATTCCATGGGTAACATGGTTGATCAGCTCGCGATCCAGCGGCCAGGAGAGGAAAAGGTGCATCGGTAAATTGAAGATAGCCATACTTTGGCAGTTGCCCGGACGCGTGAGCTGATGCGGTGTACAGGCCCAGAATAGCGTGATGTGTCCCTGTTTTATCTGCACGACTTCGTTGTTGATAAGGTACTCGACGTCACCATCAAACGGGACATTGATCTCCACTTGCCCATGCCAGTGGCTGGCAGGCATAGCATGCGGTGAGCGCAACTCGATATCCATCCGTTGATATTCTGAGTACAGCGATAGCGGGCTGCGGGTTTGTTCTTCATCGCTACTGCACATGTGCGGATCGGGAGGGAGGGGCGATGTCGGTAATGTACTCATGGTTGCTCCATTTCCTGAATTATCAGAATCATGTCATTTAACACGTATTAAGGCTGAGAATCAGGACACAAATTGGACCGTTACCATTGAGCATAGCGACATTTTGCGGTCGCATACTCTGCTTTTTGGGTAATTTTGTCCCATAAACTCAGATCCAATAGGGCGCAGAGTGATGATCTGAGTTTATGGGAATGCTCAGCAGGGAAGTCGGAGGTTTTCATCTATGGGCTGTGCCACCATGACTGTGTTCACTAATGTTCTGGAGAGTCATGATGTCTGCACCCAAAATTACCTTTATCGGCGCCGGTTCCACGATTTTCGTCAAAAATATTCTTGGGGACGTCTTTCACCGCGATGCGCTTAAATCTGCGCATATCGCCTTGATGGATCTCGATCCTACGCGTCTGGAAGAATCACACGTTGTTGTGCGCAAGTTGATGGATTCTGCGGGCGCGTCTGGACGAATCACCTGCTATACCGATCAAAAAGCAGCATTACAGGATGCTGATTTTGTGGTGGTCGCTTTCCAGATCGGCGGCTATGAACCTTGTACCGTCACCGATTTTACGGTGTGTAAACGCCATGGCCTGGAGCAGACGATTGCCGACACGCTGGGGCCGGGCGGCATCATGCGCGCGCTGCGCACCATCCCGCATTTATGGCAGATTTGTGAGGATATGACCGAAGTCTGTCCGCAGGCCACGATGCTTAACTACGTTAACCCGATGGCAATGAACACCTGGGCAATGTATGCGCGCTATCCGCATATTAAGCAGGTTGGGTTGTGTCATTCGGTGCAGGGGACGGCGGAGGAGTTGGCCCGCGATCTGAACATCGACCCTGCTTCTTTGCGCTATCGCAGTGCCGGGATCAACCATATGGCGTTTTATCTGGAGCTGGAGCGCAAAACGGCGGACGGTGCCTATGTGAATCTCTACCCGGAGCTGCTGGCGGCCTATGAATCCGGTCAGGCGCCGAAACCAAATATTCACGGAAATACCCGTTGCCAGAACATTGTGCGCTATGAAATGTTCAAAAAATTGGGGTATTTCGTCACCGAATCGTCGGAGCACTTCGCCGAATATACGCCGTGGTTTATCAAACCGGGGCGTGAAGATCTGATTGAGCGCTATAAGGTGCCATTGGATGAATATCCGAAACGTTGTGTGGAACAGTTGGCGAACTGGAAAAAAGAGCTGGAAGAGTACAAAACGGCTGAGCGGATCGACATTAAACCGTCGCGCGAATATGCCAGCACTATCATGAACGCTATCTGGACCGGTGAACCGAGCGTCGTGTATGGCAACGTTCGCAATGACAATCTGATCGATAACCTGCCGCAAGGCTGCTGCGTTGAAGTCGCTTGTCTGGTAGATGCGAATGGTATTCAGCCAACGAAAGTCGGGACTCTCCCGTCACATTTGGCGGCCATGATGCAAACCAATATCAATGTTCAGACCCTGCTAACGGAAGCCATCCTGACGGAGAATCGCGATCGCGTTTATCACGCGGCGATGATGGATCCGCATACCGCCGCGGTACTGGGGATTGAAGAGATTTATGCGCTGGTGGACGACCTGATCGCGTCTCACGGCGACTGGCTGCCGGCCTGGCTGCACCGTTAATACACAATCACGCCGGGCATTGTATCCGGCGTTTAACCTCTGACGTTTCCTCTTACAGAAGGCGGGCGCTGGTAACAGCGACCCGATACCCTATGAGCATATCTCTGACAACAAAACTCAGTTATGGATTTGGAGCGTTTGGTAAGGATTTCGCCATCGGTATTGTGTACATGTACCTGATGTATTACTACACCGACGTAGTGGGATTATCGGTGGGGCTGGTCGGAACGTTGTTCCTGGCGGCAAGGATCTGGGATGCGGTAAACGATCCCATCATGGGTTGGATTGTGAACGCCACCCGATCGCGCTGGGGAAAATTTAAACCCTGGATCTTGCTCGGTACGCTGGCGAACTCATTGGTGCTGTTTTTGCTTTTTAGCGCACATCTTTTTGAGGGTACTGCGCAGGTCGTATTTGTTTGCGTGACGTATATATTATGGGGAATGACCTACACCATTATGGATATTCCATTCTGGTCACTGGTGCCAACCATTACGCTGGATAAACGCGAGCGTGAACAACTGGTGCCGTACCCCCGTTTCTTCGCCAGCCTTTCTGGGTTTGTTACCGCAGGCGTGACGCTGCCTTTTGTGAGCTATGTTGGCGGAGCCGATCGTGGTTTTGGTTTTCAGATGTTTACGCTAATTCTCATCGCGTTCTTTATCGTTTCCACCGTTGTGACGCTACGGAATGTGCATGAGGTTTATTCGTCAGACAGTGAAGCCACGGCAGACAGCAGTCGTCTTGGGTTGAAAGCGATCGTTGGGCTTATCTATAAAAATGACCAGCTATCCTGCCTGTTAGGTATGGCACTGGCTTACAATATTGCATCCAATATCATTGCTGGCTTTGCCATTTACTATTTTACCTACGTGATTGGTGATGCAAGTCTCTTCCCGTACTACATGTCTTACGCAGGTGCGGCAAACCTGTTGACGCTGATTTTCTTTCCTCGGCTGGTAAACGCGTTGTCACGACGGATCTTGTGGGCTGGGGCATCGGTGTTGCCGGTGCTTAGCTGTAGCGTACTACTGGTGATGGCGCTGGCAGATTTCCATAATATCTTACTGATTGTTATAGCGGGTGTTTTACTGAATATTGGTTCGGCGCTTTTCTGGGTGTTGCAGGTCATTATGGTGGCAGATACCGTTGATTACGGCGAATACAAACTTAATGTTCGTTGTGAAAGTATCGCTTATTCGGTGCAGACAATGGTGGTAAAAGGTGGGTCAGCATTTGCCGCTTTCTTTATCGCGTTAATACTCGGGGTGATTAATTACGCGCCAAATGTCGCGCAGTCTGCCGAAACTATCGTTGGCATGCAGTTTATTATGATAGCGCTACCCGCACTCTTTTTTGTGGTGACCTTAGTCCTGTATTTCCGCTTTTATCGACTGAATGGCGACACCCTGCGCAGGATCCAGATCCATTTACTGGATAAGTATCGCAAGGTGCCGCAGCACCATGAGCAACCGGATATCCCGGCTATTGCGGTAGTGGCTCCAGGCGATGTGAAGGCGTAGCGATGGAATGGCATTCGTTGATTGGATATTTGGCGGCCAGCCTGACGACGCTCTCTTTCTTGCCGCAAGCCATTAAGGTTATTACCACCCGCAATACGCAAGGCATCTCCGGTTTGATGTATGTGATGTTTGTGTGCGGGCTGGTTTTGTGGCTGATTTACGGATTATTGATTGAAGATACTGCCGTCAGCATGGCGAACTTTCTGACACTGTTGTTCGCCTTGCCGATTCTGGTTATCAAGTATCGCAGTAGGTAATGTAGATTGCCGGAGAAGCGTTAGCGCTCTCCGGCCATTTTCAACTGCCGATTGTGCCAGGCCGCCAGTGCGAGGACCGTTGTTAACGCACCGAGCAGGGCGCAGAACATGTCCGACTGGGTATCCCACGGGTCACCCTGCGTGCCAAGGAAGTCATCCGCACCTTGTCCCATTGCCAGCGCAGCCCACCATTCGATCAGTTCATACATTGCGCTAATCGCCAGTGCTACGCAGCAGACCAAAAATGCCAGCATCTTACGACCACGGACAATATTGCCGCGCACTAAAATCTCTCTTGCCGTCAGGGCTGGTACCAGCCCCTGGAAGAAGTGGCCCAGCTTGTCATAGGGGTTTCGACTGAGATCCAGCCATTCCTGAACCTGAAAACCAACGGGGACTTTGGCGTAGGTATACATCCCGCCTACCATCAGAATGATGGCGTGCAAGAAAATCAACGTATAAAGCAGCGGCGTCAATGGGTACTGCTTCATGGTTGCCAGCAACAGCGGGACGACAATAATGACTGGCGTGACTTCCATCAGCCAGGTGATTTTCTCAGAGGCAGAGATACCGGTGTAGATAAGAATCAGCGCCAGGATCAATGCGCCGGTGCGCAAGATTGTGGGGTTCAGAGTGCGGAGCATTGCGAATTCACACGTAATGGAAAAGGTCACTATTCCCTGTGAACGGCAAAAATTCAATACCAGTAAATGGGGGGATAAAGTTGGCCCGGGGGGATCGCTGGACTGACGCCAAAAATTTAGTGCCAGTCCAGTGCCGGGCCGAATGGGTTACTTCGCGCAGTTAGCGCATTGTTTGCTGACGATTTGCTGGAAGAAATCGTTGCCTTTGTCATCGACCAGAATGAAAGCCGGGAAATCTTCTACTTCGATTTTCCAGATAGCTTCCATACCCAGCTCCGGGTATTCCACGCATTCCAGATGCTTAATGCTCTGCTGCGCCAGTACCGCTGCCGGTCCACCGATGCTGCCTAAGTAGAAGCCGCCGTGTTTGTGGCAGGCGTCAGTCACCTGCTGGCTACGGTTACCTTTTGCCAGCATGATCATGCTGCCGCCGTGAGACTGCAACAGGTCAACGTAGGAGTCCATACGACCCGCGGTGGTTGGACCTAAAGAACCGGACGGGTAGCCTGCAGGGGTTTTGGCCGGACCCGCGTAGTAGATCGGATGATCTTTCACGTACTGCGGCAGACCTTCGCCGGACTCAATACGTTCTTTTAACTTCGCGTGGGCAATGTCACGACCAACAATGATAGTACCGCTCAGTGACAGACGAGTAGAAACCGGGTACTGAGAGAGCTGGGCGAGGATCTCTTTCATTGGGCGGTTAAGGTCAACTTTAACCACTTCGCCTTCGCCCGCCTGGCGCAGAGATTCCGGAATGTACTGACCTGGGTTATGTTCCAGTTTTTCAATCCAGATCCCTTCGCGGTTGATCTTGGCCTTAATGTTACGGTCTGCGGAGCAAGAAACACCCATACCAACCGGGCAGGACGCGCCGTGGCGAGGCAGGCGGATCACGCGGATATCATGTGCGAAGTATTTCCCGCCGAACTGAGCACCAAGGCCGAGTTTCTGCGCTTCTTCCAGCAGTTCTTGTTCCAGTTGCAGATCGCGGAACGCCTGGCCGTGAGCATTACCTTCAGTCGGTAGCGCGTCATAGTAGTGTGTGCTGGCCAGCTTCACCGTTTTGAGGGTGCTTTCCGCTGACGTGCCGCCAATAACGAATGCGATGTGATACGGCGGGCAGGCTGCGGTACCCAGCGTGCGCATTTTCTCAACCAGGAAGTTTTTCAGTTTGCCGGGAGTCAGCAGCGCTTTGGTTTCCTGATACAGATAGGTTTTGTTGGCTGAGCCGCCGCCTTTGGCCACGCACAGGAATTTGTATTCGTCGCCGTCCACGCTGTACAGATCGATCTGTGCGGGCAGGTTGGTGCCGGTATTCACTTCTTTGTACATATCCAGCGCCGCGTTTTGCGAGTAGCGCAGGTTATCTTCGATATAGGTATTAAATACGCCTTTGGAGAGCGCCGCTTCATCGCCGCCGCCGGTCCAAACACGCTGACCTTTTTTACCCATGATGATTGCCGTACCGGTGTCCTGGCAGGTTGGCAACACGCCTTTGGCGGCGATTTCGGAGTTTCTCAGGAACTGCAGCGCCACGTACTTATCGTTTTCGCTGGCTTCGGGATCATGGAGAATTGAGGCGACTTGCTGTTGGTGTTCTGGGCGGAGCATGAAGGAGGCATCGTGGAAGGCTTGCTGGGCCAGTAGCGTAAGTGCTTCAGGGGCTACTTTCAGGATTGTTTCGCCTTCAAACTCGCCGACGCTGACGTGTTCGGATGTCAGCAGGTAGTACTCAGTTTTGTCTTCCCCCAGTGGGAAAGCCGCCTGGTAAGTGAATTCAACTTTTGACATTTGCTTCCAGCCTTTTCATTTTTCTCAGGAATTTTAAAATTCTCTGTGTCTTCATGGTGGCGTGCCGTACCAACGTGGACGGCACGCGAACTGTGATTACAGGAAACCGTACATTGCGGCGAAGATCCAACCAAAGACACAGGATACGCTTACGCCGATCAAGCCAGGCAGAATGAAGCTGTGGTTGATAACGAAGCGGCCGATGTGGGTGGTGCCGGAACGGTCAAACTGGATAGCAGCCAGATCGCTCGGGTAGGTCGGCAGAATGTAGTAACCGTAACATGCCGGAGCAGAAGCCACGATGTACGCGGGATCAACCCCGATTGCCAGAGCGACCGGAACAATCGCTGCCAGCGCCGCTGCCTGGGAGTTTACAAATTTGGATACCAGCAGCAGAACAATTGCGTAGGCCCACGGATACTCTTTCACCATATTGCCCAGCACACCTTCGATTTCTGTCATGTGCGCGCCGAACATTGTTTCGGCCATCCAGGCAATACCGTACACCGCCACAATCGCGATCATACCGGAACGGAAGACTTCGTTTTTAGATATTGAAGCGGGATTGGTCTTCGTCAGGATAATAATCAGCGCACCGGTCAGCAGCATGAACATCTGGATAACCAGCACCATTGACAGCGGTTTGCCGCTAAAGGTAGGACGCAGCTCAGAGAACGCGCCAAGCACGGCAACAACGGCGATAGCGGCCAGGAAGATCCACATGGCCAGCCAGTTGCTTTTCGGCAGCTTTTTGTCTAACAGCGTGGCGGTATCGCCATACACATAGTTGTGGTTTTCAGGTACGGAAATGAACTTCTGGAACTCTTCATCTTTATCCAGATCCTTACCACGGAACCAGCTGAAGATACCGATCGCCAGGATACCCAACAGGGTAGACGGGATGGTGATGCTGAGCAGGTCGAGGAATTCGAGATGCTTGCCTTCAAACGTTACGTTACCCAGCATTGCCACCAGTGACACCACGGCTACAGAAACCGGGCTGGCGATAATCCCCATCTGCGCGCCGATAGAACTCGCCGCCATCGGACGTTCCGGGCGAATATTGTTCTTAATGGCAACGTCATAAATGATTGGCAGGATGGTGTATACCACGTGCCCTGTACCGCAGAGAATCGTCAGGGTGCAGGTAACGAAAGGTGCGACGATGGAAACGTATTTTGGGTTACGGCGCAGCAGCTTTTCAGCGATTTGCAGCATAACGTCAAGGCCGCCGGAGGCTTGCAAGGTTGCCGATGCGGCCACCACGGCAATAATAACCAGCATTACATCTACAGGTGGTTTACCCGGCTGGAGATGGAAAACGAAAACCAGAATGACCAGGCCGATACCGCCTAATAAACCCAGCGCGATACCGCCCTTTCTGGCACCATAAAACAAACATATTAATATTATGAGAAGTTGTATACTAAATAACATTTTATTTACCCTCGCGAAAAACCCAGTCAATTTTTTGAAAAATGGATCTGTGCCACATTCTTTTTTGCCAGAATAAGCATCAAAAAATGGTCAGTATTCGATATGTCCGTATTTGCGATTAATGTTCAAATGTCTTGCTAGAATGTTTTTTTAAAGTTATGGCGATATTTAGTTTTTTTCTGTGGCTTTGATCAGAGGAGAGAATCCTCAGGCGATGGGAAGCAGAGCTGAACATGGAGAGCCGCGGTTGACGCTGTAATTTATCTGTTTTGCGTTTTCCGCTATTACATGAACCACCGACAGAATGAGTGAGTGGGTTATTTATGTGATCACGGTCACGCCATTTCATGATGTGATGAAGTTGGCGTGGGGATACTTTTATTTGCTCACAAAAATGTACGGTGTCCATGGTACGTAGCATGGTCTCCATTGCTACCAGTCTAGATTTTGTATGTCTGGTTAATTTCAGACTAATCCTTTATGGGTAAAAATACACACTCTGCGAGTTAGATAATACTTAATTAACTTTTGTTAGCGATTTTGAAATTAAAAACAGTGTGATGTTTGTCAATATTAAAATAATACATTTAACATGCCGGATACAAATATATTTGATCTAACGCAAATTTATAATTTTACAGTGCCAGCTGGTGAAATTGGGATTTTTCATTATTTTAATAATTGTTACTTTCAAATAACAAATAATCCCAAGTGTATTTATTGGCAATATTGTTTAAGCAATGAGTAGTGTTCAGCCTGCACGCGATAACGATAAACAGGTCTGCCGGTCACGCCATAATGGATGCTAGTAAATAAGATGTGACAATTGACGAGCCAGATAAGGTATTTACGGCAAGAGACGCGCGAGATATTGACCTCGTTGGCCAGCTCATCCGTGGAGAACTCCTGATCCTGGTGCTCATCAATCCACTGACACAGCGTGCGTAACGTTTGTGGCGTTAACCCTTTAGGTAAGCGCCGTGCTTCCTGTTCATTGGAAGAGCTGCCGTGAATCAGCTGGTCAAGCTCAGACTGTTCATAGTACTGATGCTTGTCCATCTCATTTTTCTTGTGCAGCCAGCCGGTGAGTGCCTCTTCAAACCGGGAAGCCTGGAAAGGTTTGATCAGGTAGTCAACAACACCGTAGTGAAGTGAATCTTTGATGGTGGTGGCATCAGCGGCGGAAGAGATGACGATGACATCACACTTGCAACCTTCGCTGTGCAGAACCGGTAGCAGGTCCAGACCGTTTTCTTTTTGCATATAAATATCTAGCAAAATCAGATCGATATGATGACCGCTATGAAAGATTATCTCTTTTGCTTTCTCCAGCGTGGAGGCTGTGCCGCAGCAGTGAAAACCGGAGAGTTGCGCGACATAACGGCGGTTTAATTCCGCTACCATTGCATCGTCATCGACAATTAAGACATTGATCATCTGCTGGCCCTCTCACCATTCCACGGTAACTGTACAAAAAATTGGGTGAAGATCCCTGGTTCAGACTCGACGGAAATATTACCGCCAACGTTTTCAACCTGTTGTTTAACAAGCGCTAAACCAACGCCCCGTTCGGTTCCTTTTGACGAAACGCCCTTCTCAAAGATGTGCTCAATGTTTTCGGGGGCAATCCCCGGACCATCGTCATTCACTTCGCAATGCAACCAGCCGTGTCGATAATGCAAGGATACGCTGATCTCACCACCAGGTTCTTGACCTAGCGCTTCCAGGGCGTTTTCAATCAGATTCCCCAGAACGGTAATCAGTACCGCCACCTGATCTTCGTTGCTATTTTCCGGTAACTGGCTTTCATTGCTAATGACCAGACTATGGCCTAAATCAGATGTGCGATTAATCTTACTGAGTAAAAATCCTGCGATCACCGGTGATTTTATTTTTCCTAACAGTGAGCCAATTTCTTCCTGATAATTGTTTGCGGTCTTCAGGATGTAATTTTCAAGCTGCTTATAACTTTTCAGATGCAATAATCCCAGAATCACGTGCAATTTATTCATGAATTCGTGGGATCGTTCACGAAGTGCGTCGGCATAGTTGACCATACCATCCAGACGTTGCATTAGTTTTCGGACTTCAGTCTTATCTCTGAAGGTTGAAATGGCACCGATGATTTTACCGTTGCTGAGTACCGGGACCGTGTTAATTAAGAGTAGCCGATCCTTCACCATGATCTCTTCATCGCGGCGCGGCGTTCCGTCATGTAGTACCTGTGAAAAATCGACCACTTGTGACCACGCATGGCTGAGTGTGGAGAGCTGGGCATCATCTTGTGATTTGTGATAATCCAGCAGCTCCTGCGCCGCCTGGTTAATCAGCGTCACTTCACCGCACTCGTCAACGGCAATAACACCTTCCTTTATAGAGTGCAGCATCGCCTGGCGTTGTTCGAACAGATTGGAGATTTCATAAGGCTCCAGGCCAAACAGAATGCGCTTGAGGACTTTGACTAATACCCATGTGCCGAGTAGCCCAACCAGCACGCCAAATAAGATTGACCAGATGATGCTGCCGCGGCTGTTATTGATCTGCTCAGTCACCCGGCTTAGCTCAAGGCCGATCGACACGACGCCAATCTGCCGGTGATGTTCGTCATAGATAGGAGTAAATACACGTAGAGCTTTAGCCAGGAATCCGCGATTAATGGCGACATTCTCTTTACCCTGCAGGGCCAGCAATATGTCATCACCTTTAAATGGCTGACCGATTCGCTGCGCTTCGGGATGGGAGTAACGAATGCTTTGCATATCAGTGACGACGATGAACAAAAAGTCGTTGCTCTTATTCACCGCCTGGGCAATCGCCTGAATGCCGCTTTCCTCGGGCTTTTTCATTAGTCCCTGGCGGATCTCCGGAGAGTTGGCTAGCGTTCGCGCGACCGCAAGCGCTTTACTCGCTAATGCATCGCGCGTCATGTTGCTGATCTGCGAGAAATAAATCAGATGAACGACAAGCAGCACGGAGAAGAGTACTGCACTAACCATGAGGATCACGGTGGTGCCAAGCTTCATCGGGCGTTTACGTATAGCAGTACGTTGCAGGGAGTATCTCATCACGGTCCTGAAATCACGGTTTGTGCGGGTATTATTGCCTGATGGGGTGCGTAATTCAAAGGTGGTAGGGATTATGGCGCTTAAGTTGTCAGTCCTTCTTCTTTATATAGCGTAGAGTGAATTTCTTTCTATATAGAGGTTTTCATAATAGAGGTTTTCATACCGATTCTCTCCCTTTTTAGGGACGCTTACAGATAATTTCCTTACGATTGTGGATAACTCTGTGTGTAAATGGGTATAAGGCGGGGTTTTGCTGTGGAATGCAGCAGTCAGTCATTTTTCTGTCATTTAAGGGTTGCGGGCCGCAGGAAACTCCCTATAATGCGCCTCCA
>NZ_JAOWHT010000034.1:0-88351 GCF_030332445.1 Citrobacter sp. Cpo126 | reverse complement strand
GCGGCCATGTATCCCTGCGCAGGGCTCTGTACATGCCAGCGATGGTGGCAATAAGTAAAACGGAATGGGGGCGGGCGTTCCGCGACCGTCTGGCAGGAAACGGTAAAAAAGGGAAAGTGATAATAGGCGCAATGATGCGCAAGCTGGCGCATGTGTCTTACGGTGTACTGAAATCAGGTGAGCCGTTCGATGCGTCGAGACATGGGGTGATAACAGCCTGAAGGGAAGATGAATCAGGAAAAAACAGCGCCTGACGGCGCTGTGACTGGTCGTGCCTGCTATCCGTAACCGCGGAACCTGAAAAGGCTTGCAGGCGATAACAGTATCTACATAGAAGGCGTAGGCCTGATAAGCGTAACGTCATCAGGCACTAACCGATTGTCACGCGCTGGTGACGTCGTACTCCATGCGGCGAAGTGCGTCTAACGTGGCTTTAGCTTCATCTTCATCAATGATGCTCATGGCGAACCCTACGTGCACCAGCACCCATTGCCCGACCAGCTCAGCGGTATCACCTTCACAAATCAGGGCAATATTGACATCACGTTTGATGCCGCACACTTCAACCTGCGCAAGCTGGTGAATATCTTCACCAACGGCCAGAACCTGACCAGGGACTCCAATACACATATCTGACTCCGCCCCATAGCAACCTATGGGTTATTCGACTTCAATACTTTTCACTTTCAGTGAATCGCCTGCATCAACCCGCAGACGATCGCCCTGACATAGTGGACACTGCGCATCATGCTGGGTGATTTCCACAACCTGACTGCAATCCCAGCACCATGCCTGGGCTGGTTTGTAATCAATATGCAGCTCACACCCTTGCGCCAGCGTGCCCTGACAGACGATGTCGAAACTGAAACGGACGGCGCTCTCTTCAACGCACGAGAGCGCTCCGATTTCCAGCCAAACGCCGGTTACACGTTTGACACCGTGCTGCTCTGCCTGCTGTTGAACAATCTCAACCGCGCTCTGACAAAGGGACAGCTCATGCATTTTCGCAGTTCCGACGACCCAGCAGCAGCGCGCGGCGATTTAGCTGCGGCGCATTCGGATCGCTCACCGGCAGCGATAACAGCATGCGCGCGCAATCGTCAGTCAGACGCACACCTTCTTGCGCCGACATACTGTGCGAAAGCGGCGACATCAGTGAACAGGAAAGGTATTGCGATACGCCCTCCAGTTCACCAACGGTAAAGGTCATCTCGCCATACGGCAGACGCAGCCCGATTTTTTCGCTGACTTTACGCACCGGCCAGATCTGGTCCGGTCCGGGGAAAATCAGTGCGCTGAGCATCCAGGGTGTGATAACACACCCCGTCCACTGTCCTTCAAACAGAGTAAAATCAGAGACATACACCGGCATATTCGGATGCAAGAAAGAGAGATCGTGCATCGAACGCCGGGCAACCTCTTCAAACGCTGCCTGAATCTGCGTCTTCGGGGCCGTCTGAAAACCGACAAACTCCTCAGACATGAGCCGCCTCCCGAGGGATCGCTTCAACGCCTGATTCGCGAAGCGCGGCAAGAACCTGCTCCAGCGCAGGTTCAATCATCGCTTCAACCGTTGGCGTTAGCCCGATATGCGGTTCCAACGATTCCGGAATAACGCCGACTAAGGTCAGCTTTTTCGGAAACTCGCCGGTAAAACGCAGGGCCGACAATACGTCGGCCAGGCCAAGCTGGTGCGGTGAGATTTTGTTGGTAAACAGCGCCGGGATCTCTTCATCCCGCAGGACCATCATCGTTCCTGGCGTGTTTTTCTTCGACACAATGGCGTCAGCAATGATCAGATGATCTCTGTTCGCCATATCGCCGAGAAGCTCCATCCCAGCCGTACCACCGTCCAGAACATCAACAAAGTCTGGCAGGATGTACCGTTGCTCTAATGCCTCAACGATACGTACCCCGATGGCTTCGTCGGTCAGCAAAATATTGCCGACCCCTAAGACTAATATCCGCATTACAGAACCTTAACTGAGACCACTTCGTTCCCGTCAACGTCCACCACATGCACCGCACATGACATACAAGGGTCGAAGGAGTGAATGGTACGAACCACTTCCAGCGGTTTGTTTGGATCGGCAATCGGCGTACCTACCAGCGAGCGCTCATACGGTCCCACTTCATCATTAAAGTTACGTGGGCCAGAGTTCCAGGTTGACGGTACAACCGCCTGGTAGTTGCTGATAATGCCGTCTTTAATCACCATCCAGTGAGACAGCATACCGCGTGGCGCTTCGAGGAAACCAACACCTTTGAATTCGCCTGTTGCCGGAATATCCGGTTTCACGAAGGTGGTGTGGTCGCCTTTACCGATGTTCACAATCAGTGCATTGTACTGATCCTGCAGAACGTTCTGCAGTTCACAGCAGTGAACGGTACGGCCAATAATACGGCCCAGCGTAGAGTGCAACTGCGACACTTCGATAGTTTTACCGGTCAGCTTGGTGTAAATCGCGATGATTTCATTCAGCTTGGCATGAGTAGACTCGCGTTTGGCTGCCAGTTTACACAGCATGTTGGCCAGCGGACCCACTTCAACCGTTTTGCCGTAGAAGGTCGGCGCTTTAACCCAGGAGTATTTGCCGTCATCTGACCAACCGGTGTAATCAGGAACCGTTGTGCCTTCCCACGGAGCCTGCGGCGCTTCGTCTTTGTACCACGCGTGTTTCGCACTCTCCTGAATCCCTTTGATCAGGTACTCATCGGAGTGAGAGGTGATCGGACGATAGGTCGACAGATCAGCATCGGTGATATAACCGCCCGGGAACAGGAAGCTACCGTTTTTACCATCTGTCGGGAATTCCGGCGCACTCAGGTAGTTAACCGCACCCTGACCACGTTCCAGCCACTCAGGATAGAACGCAGCAATAACCGCGGTATCAACCTTGTACACCTGCTCAACGAAGTCGCTCAGCTTATCGATGAAGGACTTGATGTACATCAGGCGTTCAAGGTTCAGCACGCCGAGGCCGTCAAGGTTAATTGGGTTAGCAACCCCACCTACCGCCAGGTTCTGGATGTGCGGCGTTTTACCGCCCAGCAGTGCCACAACGCGGTTGGCATCACGCTGGCATTCCAGCGCTTGCAGGTAGTGTGCGACCGCAATCAGGTTCACTTCCGGCGGCAGCTGCATTGCCGGGTGCCCCCAGCAACCGTTAGCAAAAATGCCTAACTGACCGCTGGCAACAAGATCTTTGATCTTGTTCTGAACCTTGGTGAACTCTTCTGCGCTGTTCAGGTGCCAGGAGGATACGCCGTTCAGCATGGCAGACGCTTTCGCTGGGTCAGCTTTCAGGGCAGAGGTGATATCCACCCAGTCCAGCGCAGACAGCTGATAGAAGTGAACAATGTGGTCATGCGTGGTGTGCGCGGCCAGAATGATGTTACGGATATACTGTGCGTTCACCGGAACATCAATATTCAGCGCGCTTTCTGCTGCACGAACGGAAGAGATAGCGTGAGTGGTCGTACAAACGCCACAGATACGCTGCACAATCATCCAGGCATCGCGCGGATCGCGGTTTTTCACGATCTCTTCCATGCCGCGCCACATGGTACCGGAAGCCCATGCTTTAGATACCACGCCATTTTCGATTTCGCAGTCGATGCGTAAATGACCCTCAATACGGGTTACCGGATCAATAGTAATTCTCTGGCTCATGCTTTGCTCGCCTCATGACGATTTTGATCGTTTTGTTTTAAAGGAGGAAGTATCGGCAGTAGACGAATGAGTACGATGTATGCACAAATCTCAATAGCCACAAAACCAATAGAAATCAACAGCTCTTCCCAGGTCGGGAAGTAGTGGTAGCCACCACCAGGATTGAACGCCACCAGCGAATAGGACAGACGCCATGTTGCACAACCCAGCAACGCGCTCAGCGCAGACAGATACAGCATGCGCGAGTCATTACGCAGCTTAGTGACGCGCAGCACCACCAGTGGGAAGACCATCAGCACGACTTCAAGCCAGAACATCAGGGAGTAAAGATCGCCTGAGAACGCATAGGACAGCTTGTCGCGATAGATCAGTTCGCCAAAGCGCAGGACGACGAAAATCGCCAGCAGCACGCTGATGGTATTCGTCAGCTTGATGAACAAACTTTTCTCGTCCGGACCGTTACCTTTCAGACCGGCTTGTACCAACGAGCCTTCAAAGATGACGATCGAGAAGCCCATAATAAAGGCGGTTAATACCGAGAAAAGCGGCAGCATTTCATAAGCTTGCCATAGCGGATGCACCTTATAACCCGCAGAAATCATCAATGAACCCATTGAAGACTGGTGCATGGTTGGCAGCAGCGCGCCGAGGGCAATAATAAAGAACATCACTTTATTCAAACGTTTGAGGGAAACTTTCCACCCCAGACGTTCAAACAGAGCCGGAGCAAATTCCAGCGCCATGATGCCGATATAGATGGTCATACAGACCGCCGTTTCGAACAGTACCGAGTTCACGTTGAAGTGACCCGGAATGTAGAAATACGGCAGGTTCCAGTAACGACCGACGTCAATGGTGATCGACAGACCACCCAACGAGTAGCCAAACAGGCTCGCCAGCAGCGCCGGACGAACCAACGGATGGTATTGGCCTCTGTTGAAAACATACACCGCCCACGCCAGCGCCCAACCGCCGCACGCGAAGCCAGTACCAATCAACAGGTCAAACGCGATCCATACACCCCATGGGAAACCGCCGTTCAGATCGGAGACTGAGCCCAGCCCGAAGACCAGACGTTTCACGATCAGGAGCATACACAGGACGATAAGCGGCCCAAAAATAATGACCGGTTTGCTGATTATTTTTCCGCCCAGCGGTTTAGGATCATGACTCATGATCGTCTCCTCCATCGTGATGGTCGTTTTTCGTGTTACGACGAACCAGCACGGTTAAGCCCGCCAGCGCAGCCAGGGGTAATATCATGCCCTTGTACAGGGAATGTTGAACATGTTCGGAACGCGCACCAGTTGAAAGATCATCCAGCTTCGGCAGATCCAAATCCTCGTAAGGAACACCCGTCAGTACCATAACCTGCGTACCACCACCTTCTTTCTCACCGTACAGGTGCGGGTAGTACTTCGGTACCGTATGCAGATAGGTATCGCCTGCTTTCACCGTCTGACGCGGATAGTGGTATTCGCTACCTGGCTTCAGCGCGAGACGTTTTTTCGCCTCAGCCATCAGCTCTTCACGCGTACCAAAAATCACCGCACCGGCAGGGCACACTTCAACACAACCCGGTAAACCACCTTTGTCCAGACGCTCAACGCCTTTCTGGTTACACAGTTCACATTTGTGAAGCGCACCAAACGGGTTGTTGTAATCGTACTTAGGCACGTTGTACGGGCAGGCGACCATGCAGTAACGACAGCCCGTGCAGACATCTTTGTCATAATGGACGATGCCGGTTTTCGGATCTTTCTTCAGCGCGGAGACCGGGCAAACGGAAACGCAGTTCGGATCAACACAGTGCATGCACTGTTTCTTGATGTATGCATAGCCATTTTCTTCCTGGTCTTTGTTAACACCTGTTCCGCTACGCCACACCTGAATGATGTTATTGGTATACGGCGACAGTTTGTCGTTGTTCGACCAGGTTTGCTCGCCTTCCGGGTTACGCGCCGGGAAGTTGATATCCTGACACTTGGTGACACAGGCCTGGCAGCCTACGCACAGCGTCGAGTCATAGAGCATCCCAAGAGAACCAGGGATCGGCGGACGGTTTTCTGCAGCCGCATGGCTGATGGACGGCGCGGCGCCCAACAGCAATGCCCCGCTGGAGGCTGCTTTAATAAAGTTACGTCTGTTCACGGTTATTCTCCCCGTGAGTCAGCGTTATCTTTCTTCTGCTGACGCCCCAGTTCACGAACCGCCATCACGCTGACGCCGGCAACCAGTCCTACTACGCCACCCAGCAGTCCAATCGCTCCGGCAGAAACATTGCCGCCTTCTTTCATGTTGACGTCAGGTTTCTCGGAACGCGGCGTTTGGTTTTCCACATGAGCAAGCTGGTGAATACCTTTATGGAAGCCGACGCCTTCTTCGTTACAGCCGTAGCAAGGGTGACCGATAGCCACCGGCCACACGCCGCCCACATCGCAGAATTGCAGCGTTGAGCAGTTGCCGTAGGTTTCTGGTCCTTTACAGCCCAGATGGTAGAGGCACCAACCTTCGCGGTGGCCTTCATCACCAAACTCTTTAGCAAAACGACCAGCATCGAAGTGCGGGCGACGTTCGCAGTGTTCGTGAATCAAACGGCCATAGGCGAATGTCGGACGGTTTTTGGTATCCAGCTTCGGCGGCTTACCATAAGTGATGATATGCGCGACCGTTGCGAGGAAGTTATGCGGGTTCGGCGGACAGCCGGGGATGTTGATGATGGTTTTGCCTGGCAGAACTTCTTGCAGGCCGACGGCACCCGTTGGGTTAACGCCAGCGGCAGCAACACCACCCCACGCGGCGCAAGAGCCGATGGCAATGATAGCGGCTGCGCCTTCTGCGGCCCGGCGGATGTGATCCACGATCGGCTCGCCGGCAACCATGCAGTAAATGCCATTATCTTTCAGTGGGATAGAACCATCTACTACCAGAACATATTGCCCTTTGTACTTCTCCAGAGCGTTATGTTTGTTCTCTTCGACCTGATGGCCGAAGGCGGCAGAGAGCACCTCATGGTATTCCAGAGAGATTGTCTCCAGAACGAGGTTTTCCACTGTAGGGTGTGTCGCGCGAAGCAGCGATTCAGTACAACCCGTACACTCCTGAGCACCAATCCAGATAACCGGTGGGCGCTGAGGACGAGAAACTGATTCGGCCATTTCTGCGGCGGCTTTGCTACTGAGCCCCATGGTAGCGGCCAGTGCTGCACAAAGCTTCATGAAATCACGGCGATTAATGCCGCTCGAATTGATGAGAGAGTTATCTCCAGTCATTTTATAGTTATTCCGTTGCGAAGACCTGGCTTTTATTTTGCACCATTCGCATGTTGCATATTGCGATCGGCGCGCCATTACCACACTTTTTATATGGTTATGTGCATTATAATACTTCGGCGGAGCAACAAAACGAAGGCGTAGGTCAATAGTGTAATTAATTAAAGCAAGATAATACCCCTTTCGGATCAAGCTTCGAGTCGATAGCCAGCCATGAAAAACCGAATTGTTGTACTGGACTGGTTCTCTTTAAAGAAATCCATCACCATCTCTTTATCCAGCCCATAACGGCGCGTCAGGATCCCCGCTTCCCACGCGCTGAGCTGTCGATCGCCCGTTTTTTCAAACATTCGATGTGAAAATCCCAGCACAAAACCACGCTTATAATCCGCACAAAAATTCGCCACCGAGCGTGCACTGTCCGCACTTGAGGCGTTTAATCCGGCCATCAGGCCTTTACCAAAATGGTTGTCCATGCATAACCTCCAATCGCTATATAATAAATTATATAGCGATTTTTTAAGCAAAGACCAGAGGTATCACGAACTTTTTATAACGGCTTAAAAGGACACCCACTCATCCGTTTTAGCGGCCGCAGACGTTTTGCTGTCTGCTGAAGAGGAAGTGGTTTGGCTGGCAGCGTATTGCACATCATTAGCGGAAAGGCGGAACTGTTGCACCGAGCGTTGCAGTTCCTCTGTTTGTCGTTCCAGCGCCACTGCCGCGGCGGAAACTTGTTCTACCAGCGCAGCATTCTGTTGCGTTACGCTGTCCATCTGCGTGATCGCCACGCTCACCTGCGAGATACCCTTATTCTGTTCTTCCGAAGCAGAGGCAATTTGCTTCATGATGACAGTCACTTCGGTGGCGCCACGCAGAATCGCCTCCATGGTTAATCCTGTTTCTTTAACCAGACGAGCGCCCTGATCAACACGACGCGATGACTCGCCAATCAGCGTCTCAATCTCTTTCGCCGCCCCGGCGCTGCGACTGGCAAGGTTGCGTACTTCACCGGCGACGACCGCAAAACCGCGCCCCTGCTCGCCTGCCCTGGCTGCTTCAACCGCCGCGTTCAGCGCCAGAATGTTGGTCTGGAAAGCAATGCTATTAATAACTGACGTGATTTCCGCGATCTGTTTAGAGCTGGCGGCAATGCCGTCCATCGTCTCTACCACTTCTGAAACCAACGTGCTCCCTTTGCCTGCCGTTTCTGTGGCCGTATCGGCAAGCTGGCTGGCTTCACGCGCATTTTCTGCGTTCAGTTTTACCGTTGCGGTCAGTTGCTCCATGCTGGCAGCGGTCTCTTCCAGAGCCGCAGCCTGCTCTTCAGTACGTGAGGAGAGATCGTTATTGCCGGTCGAAATTTCCGTCGCCCCTCGCCAGATGTTGTCACTACCTGAACGGATGGTACTGACGGCTTCACGCAGGCTATCCTGCATCGCGCACAATAACGGCACCAGTTGACCCACACAGTTACGACCAAAATCTTCGATGGGATGGCTGAGATCGCCCTGCGCAATCTGCTGGAACTGTTGGCGAATACGTCCCAGCGGTTTCACCATCATGGAAACAAGGTAGCGGTCGGTAAAGAAAAGGAGGGCAATCCCAAGGATAACGGCGGTGATAATTAGCGTCCGGATGATAGAGGTTTTGCCATCGACCATCACGCGGGTGGTATCGAGTCGCTCACCTGCCGTGGCGTTAAAACGCTCGGCACTGGCGCCAAATTCACGGCTCAACGCAGGTGTAATAGTGCTGGCATGCTCAGCAAAGGCCGTAAGCGTTCCCTGCTGCGCCAGCTGCATTTGCGGGATCACGCCGTTGTCCAGCAGCGCCTGCCACTTCGTCAGTACTGCGTTAGCGACGTCAGGGTCCATAGGGCCCGGAGATAATGTTTTCATCTCCTGGAGTTTTTTGCTCATATTCTCCAGGGACTGTTGCGCTGGCACAAAATCAGGCGTTCCGCCACTCATTTTGACATCCATGGCGCGACTTAAGCGCGTTACGAAGCGAAAGTACTGATCGTTGCCCTGACTGAGAACCGTCATCTGATGGACAAGATGACGGTCAATATCATTGCCTTCAGATATTTTTGATAACGAATGAAGACTGAATAAACCCACGCCCGACCAGAGCAGGCAAAAAAGTCCCAGTATTGCCAACATGACAATACGAATAGTGAAGTTTTTCAGCAAACGCATAATAATTTCCTTGCCGTTGATGAGGAATTCGCCATCAGGCGATACTTATCCTTGTTATCGGCAGGCAGTAGAGAAGATATAATGCGTTCTTTATTTTTTTACTTTCTTAAGTACATCCACTCTCTCTCCACACTATATCAATATGAATGCTAATGAAATTAGGTAGCATTATTATTCAGGTAATTAGTTATAAGCATTAAATAATCTATTGTTTTCTATCGCAAATATTTGTTAAACCACGCAAGAGTACGTTCCCAGGCTAAATCAGCGGCAGCTTTATCATAACGGGGGGTCGAATCGTTGTGAAAGCCATGATTAACGCCGGGATAGATATAGGCTTCATAGACTTTCTTATTGGCCTTAAGCGCCGCTTCATAGGCAGGCCATCCCTCATTAATACGTGTGTCTAATTGCGCATAGTGCAGTAATAAAGGCGCGTTTATTTTGGGGACATCTGATGCAGGAACCTGCCGCCCATAAAAAGGCACCGCGCAGGCCAGTTCAGGGAAAGCTACAGCAGCGGCATTCGACACACCACCACCGTAGCAAAATCCGGTGATACCTACCTTTCCCGTCGTCCCTGAATAATGTTGCATAAATTCAATGGCGGCAAAAAAATCATTCATCAACTTTACGGGATCAACCTGCTGCTGCAATTCCCGACCTTTATCATCATTGCCAGGATATCCCCCTACCGAACTTAATCCATCCGGCGCAAGTGCCATAAAGCCCGCCTTCGCCACCCGTCTCGCCACATCTTCAATATACGGATTCAGCCCACGATTCTCATGCACTACCACCACCGCCGGAACTTTCCCTGTCACCTTCGCAGGTTTAACTAAATACCCCCGCACATCACCATGCCCTTCAGGCGAAGGATAGGTAATATATTCCGCCAGAATATCGGGATCGGTAAATTCTACCTGCGTTGCGAGGGCATAATTGGGTTTCAATAAATTGAATAAAGCCAACGCCGTCATGCCACCCACTGCATATTTCGCTGCCAGATTGAGAAACTCGCGTTTCGTTATTTTGCCATGCGCGTAATAGTCATAGTAGTCGAGCAGTTCTTGCGGAAAATCTTTGGCAGTCAAACGCGGCATCGTCGCACTCCTGATTGATGTTTTTTTAAGCAAAGCACAGTGACCTGTTTTTGCCCAGTTTTTCATCTCAGTGTGACCTGGTGAACGGGATATTCACCGTGAACCCGCTAGAATAGAAACGTTGTTTCGAAATTCACCTGCACTAAGGAGATCTCATGGCCTGGTTTGCCAATCCTGAACGTTACGAGCAGATGCTCTATCGCTACTGTGGGCGCAGCGGTTTGCGTTTACCCGCGCTATCGCTGGGTTTATGGCACAGTTTTGGGCACGTTCAGGCGCTGGATTCACAGCGCGCCCTGTTGCGTAAAGCATTTGATTTAGGCATCACGCATTTTGATTTAGCCAATAACTATGGGCCGCCACCAGGCAGCGCAGAAGAGAATTTTGGCCGATTACTGCGCGAGGATTTTGCGCACTATCGCGATGAACTGATTATCTCCACCAAGGCAGGCTATGACATGTGGCCTGGGCCATACGGTTCTGGCGGTTCGCGCAAATACCTGCTCGCCAGCCTCGACCAGAGTCTGAAACGCATGGGTCTCGACTATGTCGATATCTTCTACTCTCACCGCGTTGACGAAAATACGCCAATGGAAGAGACCGCCTCGGCGCTGGCCCACGCCGTGCAAAGCGGTAAAGCGCTGTATGTCGGCATCTCATCCTATTCTCCGGAACGTACGCAGAAAATGGCCGAGCTGATGCGGGAATGGAAAATTCCATTGCTGATCCATCAGCCGTCTTACAACCTGCTTAACCGCTGGGTAGACAGCAGCGGCCTGCTGGATACGCTGGAATCCAACGGTATGGGCTGCATCGCATTTACGCCGCTGGCTCAGGGACTGCTGACGGGGAAATACCTTAACGGTATTCCGGAAGGTTCACGCATGCAGCGTGAAGGGAAAAAAGTTCGTGGGTTAACGGAAAACATGCTGACGGAAGAAAACCTTACCAGCCTGCGCTTGCTTAATGAGATGGCGCAACAGCGTGGACAGTCGATGGCACAAATGGCCTTAAGCTGGCTGCTAAAAGACAACAGGGTAACGTCGGTATTGATTGGCGCCAGTCGACCGGAGCAACTGGCAGAAAACGTTCAGGCGCTGGCGAATCTGACGTTCAGCGCCGAAGAACTGGCGCAGATCGATAAGCACGTCGCGGACGGTAAGCTGAACCTGTGGCAGGCCTCATCTGACAAATAGCCGTAGGTAATCCCGTGCCGGGTAGCAACGTTGTTCTTCCCGGCACGTAATACGGGCCAGCCAGCTCCTCACACCTCTTCTGCTTTGATTTCTGGGCGCTGATATTCCGGCCACACCAGCGCGACAAGTGCAGGATAGGCTTCCAGGCTGAACTCCCTGAAGCACTGACGTAAGTTAAGCACGTCCAAATCGGCATGCGGGACTTTCTCGCCACTCAGACAGCGTTTTTTAATATTGTCGTAATATTTATACACCGCAGAGTTGAGATCGCTGCAACGCCGCTGTGCATCAAATAGCCCTGGCGTCTCATTCAGCTCCACCATTGTCATCCGTTTGATCGTCGAGTGGATAAAATCGATATATTCGTGATTGACACGCCAATACCAAACCGGAGTAATCGAATTCATCAGTACCGAGAAATGATCTTCACCCTCTTCTTTACTCAGTATTTCCGGCTGGTTTTCAGCGTATCCATTTTCTGCATTACGGTTTTTATTTGCACTGCGCATCAACAAAAGTACCCCGCAGGTCAGCAATAGCAGGGTAATAACAGAATAAAATATACTGTTCATATACTGGCTCCATTTTTTTTGATTTTAAAATTACGCCATGCTATTGTCAACGCGGCATGGTTTATTTAAAACAACATATCATTGGCATCAAAGGATATTTCAACATGCTTCCCGAGCATCTTGTTCCCTCGCGTTTTCACTTATCCAGTTCACCTGACAATACCACCTCCACAGATAATAGTGAAAATTTGACTCAGGGGAAGATAACATTAAGCGATTACGAATCCGATATTTTGATTAGCTCTGCTGCTACCGGCCAGTCACGAAATATGCTATTTGAAGAGTGCGACCGTCATTTAAAAGAGCGCCTGTTTCGTGCAGCAAAAATTGAGTCATTCTCTCGCCTGCTCAATTCACTACAGGCAGAAGGCGACATTAATGCACAAGAAATAAGTAAAATTTTGACTCAAAAAACAGCCATCATAAATGAACAGGGCAACAAAATTTGGCTTAATTTAATTACCCGTGAAACCAGCGACCCTATTTTTTATTCTCTGGAAAAGAAATAAAATGAAAGATGTTGAGGATAATAATGTTTATTTGGCTTTAGATAACCATAAAAGCGATGAGTTTGTCTTAAAGCAAAATTTAGCCGTGTTGATTGCCAATAAAAACGCGACACTGGAAAGCGTTGCTCAGGAGATAGTCTCTATTCCCGCTGCACTGGTGCGGATGAAATGGCAAAATCGCCGTGAAATTTACTCGCTACAGGCTAAAGAAGAGATCTACGGTGCCGCGATCGAAGCCATTATGGAGCAGCAACCAGAACTGCGGGACAAAATCATGGCCCGACTGGAAAGCACCTACCAGCATATACTCGCGCGGGAAACGGCCACCTTACGCCTGACGCGAAAGCTGTCTGAAGGGAACTACGAACCCACCAGGATAACCACGGTCGCGTTAGATGAGAACAGATAAGAACAAGTGTGCGAGGGAGTTGAATCAGGAGAGACACGCCGGGTAAGGCGGCAACCATTACCCGGCAATGAGGAAGATTACTTCGCTTTCACTGTCTCTTCGCCAACCAGACCAATCTTCAGGAAGCCCGCCTGATGCAGCGTATCCATCACCTTCATCATGGTCTCATAATCAACGGTTTTATCTGCCCGGAAGAAAATCGTGGTGTCTTTCTTCCCTTCAGTTAGCGCATTTAGCTCGTTAATCATGGTTTCATCCGTCACCTGATTGTTGCCAATGAACATACTCTTATCGGCTTTAACTGACAGGTAAACCGGTTTTTCCGGACGCGGCTGCGGCGTGCTGGTGGAGGCAGGGAGATTCACCTTCACATCTACGGTTGCCAACGGCGCGGCAACCATAAAGATGATCAATAAAACCAACATAACGTCGATAAACGGCGTCACGTTGATTTCATGCATTTCACCGTTATCGTCCAGGTTTTCATTAAAGCTCATTGCCATGGAACATTATCCTACACGTAATTTCTGCGCTGCACGTACCGGATGCGCGGATGCGCTTGCATTCAGGTCCAGATCGCGACTTTGCAGCAACAGCACCTGTGCCGCGACGTCGCCCAGCATCGCTTTATAGCTGCCAATCTGACGTGCGAAAATGTTGTAGATAACAACCGCTGGAATTGCTGCGACCAGACCGATTGCGGTCGCTAACAGCGCTTCTGCAATACCCGGCGCAACAACGGCGAGGTTGGTCGTTTGAGTTTGTGCAATCCCGATGAAGCTATTCATGATGCCCCATACGGTACCGAACAGACCGACGAATGGAGAGATAGCCCCGATGGTGGCCAGGTATCCGTTACCGCGGCCCATATGACGACCTACCGCCGCCACACGACGCTCCAGACGGAAGCCGGTACGCTCTTTAATGCCTTCGTTATCGTCGCTGCCTTCTGACAGTTCCAGCTCGTTCTGCGCTTCGTTAATCAACTGTGCGCCCAGGCTTTTGCCATCGAATCCTGCGGCAATTTCACTTGCCTGATCTAAAGAGCGGGCTTCCGCCAGCAGTTGCTGTTCACGCTTAAGGCGGCGTTTCTGAGTAAAGAACTCAAGGCTCTTACTAAAGAAGATAGCCCAGGTGACCACTGACGCCAAAATCAGCCCAATCATCACGCACTTAACCACGATATCGGCGTGCTGATACATACCCCAGACGGAAAGATCCGTCTGCATCAAATTATTACCCACTCTGTATCTCCAGGACGCAAATCACAAAATCTGAGCGTAATCATATCAAAACGACGTCGAATTGATAGTCGTTCTCATTACTATTTACATATTGCCGCACCTTTGGTTTCTTTTCCTTGCGCTTACGCAGTAAAAAAGTCACCAGAAGCATTTTGAGATTATTTTCTACTGTATGACCGTTCTGCAGGATGCGTCATCTTTGATTCATGGTAGTTTAGACATCCAGACGTATAAAAACAGGTAAGACAACATGGCAGATAAACAACTTGAAACCAAACTCGTTCACGCAGGACGCAGTAAAAAGTACACGCTGGGCTCGGTAAATAGCGTGATCCAGCGCGCTTCTTCGCTGGTATTTGACACCGTAGAGGCCAAAAAACAGGCCACGCACAACCGGGCGAACGGTGCGCTTTTCTATGGGCGTCGCGGAACCCTGACGCATTTCTCTCTGCAGGAAGCGATGTGCGAACTGGAAGGTGGTGCGGGTTGCGCGCTGTTCCCCTGCGGTGCGGCGGCCGTTGCCAACACCATCCTTGCCTTTGTGGAGCTAGGGGATCATGTGCTGATGACCAATACCGCCTATGAACCCAGTCAGGATTTCTGCACCAAAATTCTCGGCAAGCTCGGCGTGTCCACCGGCTGGTTCGATCCGCTGGTTGGCGCCGATATCGTTAAGCACATACAGCCGAACACGAAAGTCGTATTTCTGGAATCTCCCGGCTCTGTCACTATGGAAGTGCATGATGTTCCAGCTATTGTTGCCGCCGTCAGAAGCGTCGCGCCGGATGCAATCATCATGATTGATAACACCTGGGCTGCCGGGGTGCTGTTCAAAGCGTTGGATTTTGGCATTGATATCTCTATTCAGGCAGGCACCAAATATCTGATTGGTCATTCTGACGGCATGGTCGGCACGGCGGTATCTAATGCCCGCTGCTGGGATCAACTGCGCGAAAATGCCTATCTGATGGGGCAAATGCTGGACGCCGATACCGCCTATATGACCAGCCGTGGACTGCGTACGCTGAGCGTTCGCCTGCGTCAGCACCATGAAAGCAGCTTAAAGGTCGCCGAGTGGCTGGCCAGCCATCCGCAGGTCGCCCGCGTGAACCACCCGGCACTGCCCGGCAGTAAAGGCCATGAATTCTGGAAGCGTGATTTCGCCGGCAGCAGCGGCCTGTTCTCCTTTGTATTGAATAAGAAGCTCAATAATGAGGAGCTTGCTGCGTATCTGGATCACTTCAGCCTGTTCAGTATGGCCTACTCCTGGGGCGGTTTTGAGTCGCTGATTCTCGCCAACCAGCCGGAACACATTGCGGCAATCCGTCCGCAAGGCGAGGTGGATTTCAGCGGAACGCTCATCCGTTTACATATCGGTTTAGAGAATGTTGACGATCTGATTGCCGATTTGGCCGCAGGATTTGCCCGAATCGAGTAAAATTGCCACAGATGGACATATATGCAGACACTTCTGGTGGAAAAGTCTGCAATTGTTGCGTCCGGGATCAAGGCATCCCGGGCAATTCAGGAGTACAATCCACACATAAACGCTGTTCCACAGGAAAGTCCATGGTAGTCATTCAAGATATTGTCTCCGCGCTCTGGCAACACGATTTTGCCGCACTGGCGGATCCGCACGTTGTGAGCGTGGTGTACTTCGTCATGTTCGCCACGCTGTTTTTAGAAAATGGCCTGCTGCCCGCCTCCTTTTTACCCGGAGACAGCCTGTTATTACTGGCAGGAGCGCTGATCGCTCAGGACGTGATGAGTTTTTTACCTACCATAGCTATTCTGACGGCCGCAGCCAGTCTGGGCTGCTGGCTGAGTTATATTCAGGGACGCTGGCTAGGCAACACGCGCACGGTGAAAGGCTGGTTGGCGCAATTACCGGAAAAATACCATCAGCGCGCCACCTGCATGTTTGACCAACACGGTCTGATGGCGCTGCTGGCAGGGCGTTTCCTGGCGTTTGTTCGCACCTTACTGCCAACGATGGCGGGCATTTCAGGGCTTCCTAACCGTCGGTTCCAGTTTTTTAACTGGCTGAGTGGCCTGCTGTGGGTCACCGTCGTCACCAGTTTCGGCTATGCGCTGAGCATGATCCCATTCGTTAAACGCCATGAAGATCAGGTGATGACCTTTCTAATGATCCTGCCGATTGCCCTGTTAACCGCAGGATTGTTGGGAACATTGTTCGTGGTGATTAAAAAAAAATACTGTAGCGCCTGAGTATAATCCGTAGCCGGGGTAATTCCCGGCATTTTGCCTGATGGCGCGCGGCTTTAAGGCCTACGGTATACCTGTCAGGCCTACAAGAAATCAACTCCCCTGCATCATACGAATTCTTGCCGCATCTTCCCCCGGCGTTACGCCAAAGAAACGTTTGAACTCCCGACTGAATTGCGATGCGCTCTCATAGCCGACGCGCATGGCAGCCGCACTGGCCTTCATCCCATCGTGAACCATCATCATCCGTGCTTTATGCAGGCGATAGCTCTTAAGATATTGCAGCGGCGACGTGCTGGTCACCGCTTTAAAATTATGATGAAAAGCCGACACGCTCATGTTCGCCTCTGCCGCCAGCTGTTCTACATTGAGGTTTTCGGTGTATTTGGTTTCAATCCGCTTCAGTACCCGGCTTATCAAACTGAAATGCGTCTGGCGACTGACCAGCGCAAGTAACGCGCCGCCGCGCGGTCCGGTCAGCACATGGTAGAGGATCTCGCGAATAATCTGTTTCCCCAGAATACGCGCATCCAGCGGTCGCTCCATCACATCCAGCAGGCGCTCAGCAGCGCAGAGAATTTCGTCAGAGAGCGTTGCAGAGTTAATCCCGCTGGCCGCCATGGCGGGCTGGAACAGCTCGTCTTCCCCAATGTCCATCAGCAGCTCCTGCAATTGCAGGATATCGACATTCAGATAAATACCGGCCAGAGGAACCTCCGGCGTCGCATAGGTTTCACATTCAAAGGGTAAAGGTACGGTTAGCAGCAGGTATTCGTTGGCGTCATAGCGAAATACGCGCTCATTGATGTAACCAATTTTATGTCCCGAAAAGAGAAATATGATGCCTGGCTGATACATGACCGGTGTACGCGCCGCCGGCTCCGTACCGTGTAGCAGGCGGACATCTGGCAGCAGTTCATTAAGTCTATTTTCATTGTTTTTCAGCTGCTTAATTTTATCTGTCAGCAGAAGACAGATCTCATCACGGTTCATGGGGCACCATTTCATCATCGGTTTTCGACCCTGACATAATGCGCAGATTTATCCGTTTTCTCCAGCAGTCTGTAGAAATGGGCAAGACATCGGCAGAAATGAGCATTGAGAGCAACGCGGCGGGCGACCACAATGTTCATCATCCGGCAGACACTCACCTGCCCTCTTTTATTACCCACCAAAGGGAACGAGCAATGAACAACTTTAATCTCCATACCCCAACACGTATTTTGTTTGGTAAAGGCGCGATTGCTGAACTGCGCGATCAAATTCCTCAGGACGCTCGCGTACTGGTTACCTATGGCGGCGGCAGCGTGAAAAAAACTGGCGTCCTGGCACAGGTTCAGGACGCGCTGAAAGGCCTGGATGTGCTGGAGTTTGGCGGTATCGAGCCAAACCCGTCTTACGAAACGCTGATGAACGCAGTAAAAATCGTGCGTGATGAGAAAGTGACGTTTCTGCTGGCGGTAGGTGGCGGTTCAGTGCTGGACGGCACCAAATTCATCGCGGCAGCGGCACAGTACGCTGACGGCATCGATCCATGGCGCATTCTGGAAACCCATGGCAACGACGTAACAAGCGCCATCCCGATGGGATCCGTATTAACCCTGCCTGCAACCGGCTCTGAATCTAACTCCGGCGCGGTAATTTCGCGTAAAACCACCGGCGATAAACTGGCCTTTATGACCCCGTTTGTGCAGCCAGTGTTTGCCGTTCTGGATCCGGTTTACACCTACACCCTGCCGCCGCGTCAGGTTGCAAACGGCGTCGTAGATGCCTTCGTGCATACCGTGGAACAGTATGTGACTTATCCGGTAGACGGGAAAATTCAGGATCGCTTTGCCGAAGGCATTCTGCTCACGCTGGTAGAAGAAGGTCCGAAAGCCTTGCAGGAGCCGGAAAACTACAACGTGCGTGCGAACGTCATGTGGGCGGCAACCCAGGCGCTGAACGGCCTGATTGGCGCAGGCGTACCGCAGGACTGGGCAACGCATATGCTGGGCCATGAACTGACCGCAATGCACGGTCTGGATCATGCTCAAACGCTGGCCATCGTTCTGCCAGCGCTGTGGAATGAAAAACGTGATACCAAGCGTGCCAAACTGCTGCAATACGCAGAGCGTATCTGGAATATCACCGAAGGTTCCGACGACCAGCGCATCGACGCCGCCATTGCCGCTACCCGCGCTTTCTTCGAACAAATGGGCGTACCCACTCGCCTGTCTGACTATGGCCTGGACGGTAGCTCCATCCCGGCATTGCTGGAAAAACTGGAAGCACACGGTGGTACGCAACTGGGCGAACATCAGGACATTACGCTTGAAGTCAGCCGTCGGATTTACGAAGCTGCCCGCTAAGGTTTTTTAACCTCCGCCTTTCGTTTTTGGGTATTTATACCAGGCTTAAGTCACATAAACCTCACCGGGGGCTGCTCCGGTGAACTCAATTTACACCCAATCATTCATGATGCATCGAGGCGGCAATTAAGTGAATCCCCGGGAGCGTACATAAGTACGTGACCGGGGTAAACGCAAGCAGCCAACAAAGAGGCAGCCTGAAGGATTAAGTGTGGGGGGAAATTATGACCGGTCCAACCATTATCAAGCTACAGGATGGTAACGTCATGCCACAACTGGGCCTGGGGGTCTGGAAGGCAAGCAACGAAGAAGTCATCACCGCCATTCATAAAGCGCTGGAAGTGGGGTATCGCTCAATTGATACCGCTGCGGCGTACAAAAACGAAGAAGGTGTCGGCAAAGCAATACGCGATGCTGGCGTGCCACGGGACGAGTTATTCATCACCACCAAGCTGTGGAATGATGACCAAAAACGCCCCCGGGAAGCCTTGCTCGAAAGCATGGAAAAACTCCAGCTTGATTACCTCGATCTGTACCTGATGCACTGGCCGGTTCCGGCGATCGACCACTACGTTGAAGCGTGGGAAAACATGATCGACCTGCAAAAAGAAGGGCTGATTAAGAGCATCGGCGTGTGCAACTTTCAGATCAATCATCTCCAGCGGTTGATGGATGAAACCGGCGTACCTCCGGTGATTAACCAGATCGAACTTCATCCGCTTATGCAACAGCGCCAACTGCATGCCTGGAACGCAACGCATAAAATCCAGACCGAATCCTGGAGCCCGCTGGCGCAGGGCGGCAAAGACGTCTTTGATCAAAAGATCATCCGTGACCTCGCTGAGAAATATGGCAAATCACCGGCGCAGATTGTCATCCGCTGGCATCTGGATAGCGGGCTGGTGGTGATTCCAAAATCGGTCACCCCTGCGCGTATCGCAGAAAACTTTAACGTCTGGGACTTCCGCCTGGATAAAGACGAATTAGGCGAAATCGCGAAACTCGATCAGGGCAAACGTCTGGGGCCAGACCCGGATCAGTTCGGCGGTTAACCCCTTCCTCCAGCCCGACACTCTCGTCGGGCCTTTACTGATTTGAAATATCAGGAAACAATTCACACATATATATTGATGTATTTCTTGCAGTCGCTGGAGCAGCATTACGCAACATAACCTGTTAATTATTAAATAAATATATTTATTTGATGAATATATTCACCATATCTATAGGTGCGTAAACGTGACTGAGAAAAAAAGTAGCGGAGTCAAATGGCTCCCATTAATTCTTATAATATTCATTTCTGCCGGACTGTGGCAGCTTACTCCACCTTCCGGGCTAAGTGCGCCAGCCTGGCATTCGGCAATCATTTTCGTCGCGACTATTGCCTCTATCGTGGCAAAAGTTTTACCCATCGGCGCGGTCGGCATTATTGGGATTACGGTTTTTGCACTCGCCTATGCTGCCGGGGATAAAACCGCCAGCGGCGCTATCACCACGGCACTGAGTGAGCTGAACAGTTCACTTATCTGGCTTATCGTCGTGGCTTTTATGATTGCCCGCGGGTTTATCAAAACCGGCCTCGGACGACGCATTGCGCTGCAGATGATCCGTCTGCTCGGCAAGCGCACGCTGGGACTCGCCTATGGTCTGGCCTTTGCCGATCTGATCCTCTCCCCGGCAATGCCGAGTAATACAGCACGCTGCGGCGGCGTCATCTATCCGATTGCTGACTCTCTGGCACGCAGTTTCCATTCGAACCCGGAAGATGAGTCCCGCAGTAAAATCGGTACCTTTCTTATCACCTGTATTGGCAACGTCAACGACGTCACCGCCGCGCTCTTTATGACCGGCTATACCGGCAACCTGTTGGCGGTGAAGCTGGCGGCCAATGCGGGCGTCACGCTGACTTGGGGCGGCTGGTTTATGGCGGCGCTGCTGCCATGCCTTGTGTCATTACTGCTGGTTCCACTGCTGGTCTACTGGATCGTGCGCCCGGAAATTAAACACACGCCGGATGCCCCTAACCTGGCGCGCAAAGAGCTGGCGGAAATGGGCAGTATGTCTCGCGGCGAATGGCTGATGCTGGCTACCGTCGGCGTGCTGCTGGTACTGTGGATTTTTGGCGATACGTTAGGCGTCGACGCCACCACTGCCTCGTTCGTGGGACTGTCCATTTTATTGCTAAGCGGCGTTCTGAGCTGGGAAGATGTGAAGAGCGAGAAAGGCGCATGGGACACACTGATTTGGTTTGCCGCGCTGTTGATGATGGCGAACCAGCTGAAAAAACTGGGCTTCACCACCTGGTTTGGCAATCTGATCGGCGATAGCCTGAGCAGTACTATGCACGGTACCAGTTGGGTGATCGTCCTGCTGCTGCTGAACGCCGCCTACTTCTATACCCACTACTTTTTTGCCAGCGGTAATGCACAGATTGCCGCGCTGTACGCCGTTTTCCTTGGTGTCGGTCTGCATCTGAATATTCCCGCAGCCCCCACGGCATTAATGCTGGCCTTCACCAGCAGTTTGTACTGCTCGCTCACCCAGTACACCCATGCTCGCGGTCCAATCCTGTTTGGTGCCGGGTACGTTCCAACGGGCGTCTGGTGGCGTACAGGATTTATCATCAGCTTGTTTAACCAGGCGGTGTTTATCACCGTGGGTCTGATGTGGTGGAAGGTGTTGGGTCTGTACTAAACTGACTGCGTCCTGACGAATCACCTTACCTGCGGAGAAAAGGAATGACCTGTATTTTCTGTCAAATAGTTGAAGGTAAAGCACCCTGCCATAAGGTCTGGGAAGACGAGCATCATCTGGCTTTTCTGTCGATTTTCCCGAACACCGACGGTTTTACCGTGGTGATCCCGAAAAAGCATTATCCCAGCTATGCCTTCGATATGCCGCCGCAGGCACTGGCTGATCTGATGCTGGCGACCCAAAAAGTGGCTAAGAAACTGGATAAGGCTTTCCCGGATGTCAGTCGTACGGGGATGTTCTTCGAAGGTTTCGGCGTAGACCATGTGCACAGCAAATTAAGCCCCATGCATGGCACTGGCGATCTAACCCACTGGAAACCGATTGAAGCGCGGCAGAACAAATTTTTCGAGCAGTATGAAGGATATCTTTCGTCACACGATCATGAACGGGCGGATGATGCAAAACTGGCCGCATTAGCGGCCAGAATTCGTGAAGCATAAATACTGAGTCTCTCTGCCGGATGGTGGTTCAAGCACCTTATCCGGCCTACAAAACTGTGCTATTCGTAGGCCTGATAAGCATTTCACCACCGGGCAAGGCAGATTAGCGCCCTGCCACTTTCCCGCGTTTTTTGTTTGCGGCTGGCGTCTGGCGCTGATGCGCCACCGGTGTGTGCTTGGTCAATGCCGGGCGAGTATAACGGTTCTGGCGACGCGCTTCTCGCATCTCTTCCAGCGTAGGCGCCGGGACCAGACATTCGCGACGACCGCCGATCAGATGCTTTTTACCCATATCTTCCAGCGCCTGGCGGATTAACGGCCAGTTGGCTGGATCGTGGTAACGCAGCAGGGCTTTATGCAAACGACGCTGCTTATCACCTTTCGGCACCACCACGTCTTCACTCTTATAACCAATTTTACCCAGCGGGTTTTTCCCGGTGTAATACATGGTTGTGGAGTTCGCCAACGGCGATGGATAGAAGTTCTGCACCTGATCCAGACGGAAACGACGTTGCTTCAACCACAACGCCAGATTCACCATATCTTCGTCACGCGTACCCGGGTGCGCGGAAATAAAGTACGGGATCAGGTATTGCTCTTTACCCGCTTGCTTAGAGTAGGTATCGAACAATTCCTTAAAGCGATCGTAGCTGCCCATCCCCGGTTTCATCATCTTCGACAGCGGGCCTTCTTCGGTATGCTCTGGCGCAATCTTCAGGTAGCCGCCAACGTGGTGGGTCGCCAGCTCTTTGATATAACGCGGGTCTTCAACCGCGATGTCGTAACGCACGCCCGAAGCGATGAGGATCTTTTTAATGCCTTTCAAATCACGCGCACGACGATAAAGGTTAATCGTCGGTTCGTGGTTGGTGTCCATATGCGGACAGATATCCGGATAGACGCATGACAGACGACGGCAAGTTTGCTCCGCGCGCGGTGACTTACAGCGCAGCATATACATGTTCGCCGTTGGGCCGCCGAGGTCGGAAATCACGCCGGTAAAACCTGGAACGGTGTCGCGAATGGCTTCGATTTCATTGATGATCGAGTCTTCAGAGCGGCTCTGGATGATGCGACCTTCGTGCTCGGTAATCGAACAGAACGAACAGCCGCCAAAGCAGCCACGCATAATGTTGATCGAGAAACGGATCATCTCATAGGCCGGAATGCGGCTGTCGCCATACGCCGGATGCGGCACGCGTTTGTACGGCAGCGCAAAGACGCTATCCATCTCTTCGGTAGAGAGCGGAATGGCTGGCGGGTTGATCCAGATGTAGCGATCGCCGTGCTTTTGCATCAGCGCACGCGCACAGCCTGGGTTGGTTTCGTGGTGCAGGATACGCGACGCATGCGCATACAGCACTTTATCGCCCTTCACTTTTTCGAAGGACGGCAGCAGCACGTAGGTTTTTTCCCACGGTTTCGGGCGCGGCGGCTGTACGGTTACCGCTTTCGCTTCCTGCTTTTTCGGTGCGACCGGCTTGTTGTCAGCACACGGCAGATCTTCACCATACGGATGCGGGATCGGGTCAATCTTACCCGGCGTGTCGAGGCGCGTGGAATCCACCCCACTCCAGCCCGGCAGCGCTTCTTTAACCATAATCGCAGTGTTACGCACGTCGCGGATCTGATCGATGGTTTCGCCCATCGCCAGACGATGCGCCACTTCCACCAGCGGACGTTCGCCGTTGCCGAACATCAGCATGTCGGCTTTGGAATCCACCAGAACAGAGCGACGAACGGTATCAGACCAATAGTCATAGTGCGCGGTACGGCGCAGGCTGGCCTCAATACCGCCGAGAATAACCGGCACATCTTTCCATGCTTCTTTACAGCGCTGGGTATAGACCAGCGTGGCGCGGTCCGGACGTTTGCCCGCAACGTTGTCCGGTGTGTAGGCATCGTCATGGCGCAGTCGGCGATCGGCGGTGTAACGGTTGATCATCGAGTCCATGTTGCCTGCGGTCACACCAAAGAACAGGTTCGGTTTACCCAAACGCATAAAATCGTCTTTGTTGTTCCACTCCGGCTGGGCGATAATCCCTACGCGAAAGCCTTGTGCTTCCAGCATACGTCCGCAAATTGCCATGCCAAAGCTGGGATGATCGACGTATGCATCGCCGGTAACCAGAATGATGTCGCAGCTATCCCAGCCAAGTTGGTCCATTTCGTCGCGTGACATCGGCAAAAACGGTGCCGGGCCAAAACAGGCAGCCCAGTACTGCGGCCAGGAGAAAAGGTCTCTGTCCGGCTGGATCAGGGATATTGCGCTCATAATGCTTCCAAAAATGGTAAAAAAATAATCAAAGGCCGAGGATTATACGCTGTATGTCGGCAAGAAATGAAGTGGAGTCTGAACCAGACCAGTAGAAAGTTATATAAATTGTTAAATTTTACGACGATCATTTTTATCAATCATAATTAACACCATGCCAGCCAGCTGAGATAACTCTTTTTCGGCGGGGGATTTTTCATTGCGACTCAACGATTCACTGCATATTTCCCAGTTACGGGTTGTTGTTCACCTGTGCGGATTTCTGGTTCTTCTCTACAGCTTTTCTATGCTGCCGCCGATGCTCATCGCTTTGTTAAACAAAGAGCGGAGCTTGTTCGCTTTTTTCAGCACGTTTATGACTTTCTTCACCCTCGGCGGCGGGGCGTGGTTGGCAACCAAACATGCGGGGATTCAACTGCGCACCCGGGATGGTTTCGTCATTATCGTCCTGTTCTGGCTGTTGTTTTCGTTTATCAGCGCGATGCCGATGTGGATGGACGATGGCTTAAACCTCTCATTTGCGGATGCCCTGTTTGAAGGAGTTTCTGGGATTACCACTACAGGCGCAACGGTGATTGATGACGTCAGCGCCTTGCCGAAGTCGTATCTGTACTATCGGGCTCAGCTCAATTTTATTGGCGGTCTGGGTGTTATCGTCCTCGCCGTGGCGGTATTGCCGCTGCTGGGTATTGGTGGCATGAAGCTGTATCAGTCTGAAATGCCTGGCCCTTTTAAAGAAGAACGCCTCACGCCAAGACTTGCTGATACTGCACGCACGCTGTGGATGACCTATGTCATTCTGGGTCTTATTTGTACTCTGGCCTACTGGGCTGCCGGGATGTCGTTTTTCGACGCCTTATGCCACGGGCTGTCGACGGTCTCTCTCGGCGGATTTTCTACTCGCAGCGAGAGCATCGGCTTTTATAACAGCCATGCCATTGAGCTTGTCGCCGGGATATTTTCACTGCTGTCTGCGTTTAACTTCACCCTCTGGTACGTTGCTATCGTGAAACGTACCTTCAAACCCTTTCGTCGTAATGCCGAATTGCGTTTCTTTTTGCTTATTGCGTTGGTGGTCACTCTGATCGCCACCTGGCAAGTTTGGCGGGCAGGCATGTACGGATTAACGGACAGCCTGGTGCATGCTTTTTTTCTGGCCAGTTCGATGCTGACAGATAATGGTCTGTCGACGGCGGATTACGCGCAGTGGCCTTCGCACACGATCTTCATGCTGCTCAGCGCCAGTTTCTTCGGCGGTTGTGTGGGTTCGACCTGCGGGGGGATTAAGGTGCTGCGCTTTTTGATTATGTTCAAGCAGTGCCGCCAGGAGTTACACCAGCTCGCGCACCCTCGCGCCCTGCTGAATATCAAAGTGGGCAATAGCGTGGTAAGCGACCGGGTGGTGCGTTCGGTATGGAGCTTTTTCTTTCTCTACGTTTTGTTCACCAGCTTTTTTATCTGGGCGCTCAATCTGATGGGCTACGATCTCTTCTCCTCTTTCGCCACCGTCGCTGCTTGCATCAACAATATGGGGCTGGGATTTGGCGTCACCGCCACGACATTTGGCACCTTAAACGAGGAAGCAAAGCTACTGATGTGCGCGGCCATGATCATGGGGCGTCTGGAGATTTACCCCATTCTGATCCTGTTCTCGCGCATGTTCTGGCGGGCGTAACGAATACCCCGGCGCATTACGGCGCCGGGTTCACCAACATCTGTCCGATTGAGCCACGATCCGCCATTTCCAGCGTCTGGCTATTAAAGTAGAACGGGAAATGGGCCCAGGAAGGCTGTCCGTAATAAACCAGTAATTCAACCTGGCCATCAACCCAGACAGTATCTTTCCAGCCTCTGTCTTCCGGGAACGGCATCGCGCCATTCACATTACGGATCAGGAACGAAACACCTTCAATATGGAAGGACTGGGGCATATCCGCCCGCACCGTCCAGCGTTCCCAGGAGCCCTGCTGGGCAGTAATATCCATACGATTGACGTCCCACAGCTGACCGTTGATGCCAGGATCGTCGTCCAGGCTGATATCACGGCTGCGAATCGGCGAACCGCTGAGGATTTCCGTTGGCAGCAGGCGCATTGGCAGGCTGTCAGTCACCAGCGGCAGGAGACCTGTCGGGCGCAACGTCAATACCAGCGTGGAGATGAGAATACTGGAAGGCTCAAAGAACCCGCGGATCCTGTCGACAATACTGGCCGCCTCACCACAGGTGATAGAGACCTCATTACCATTCGTCATATCCACCAGGATCTCACGACGCTCGCCCGGAGCCAACGAGAGCTGCTTCACCGAAACAGGCGCAGGTAAAAAACCCTGATCGCTGGAAATCACATGCAGCGGACGGCCATCGCTCATTTGCAGCTGGTAACGACGCGAGTTTGACGCGTTCAGCAAACGCAAGCGCACCCAGCCGCGGGAGACTTCGACATACGGGCTTTGCGCCCCGTTGACCAGTAACGTATCGCCAACAAAACCACCGCTACCGGGCTCGCTGTATTCCGGCGTGCCAAAGTTGTCCAGGCGCTTGTCCTGGATAATGATCGGAAAATCATCCACGCCATAGTGGTTTGGAATAGACAGTGACTTACTCACTTCATCTTCAACCAGCCACATCCCGGCAAGACCGTTGTAAACCTGCTGGGCGGTACGATTTGGCGTATTGGCGTGATACCACAACGTGGCGGCATTCTGGCGAATCGGTAGCACTGGCGCCCAGTCCGCATTAGGAGACATCATACGCGCCGGGCCGCCCATCAGCGGGCCTGGTACCTGCAACCCGGCGACGGTCATTGAGACATTTTCAGTCAAACGGTTGCTGTAGATAAGCTTGACGTCATCCCCTTTCCAGACACGGATTGTCGGTCCCAGATAGCGGCCGTTAATTCCCCATACAGGTGCGCGCGTGCCTTGTGTAAAGGACCAGTGCGCACGTTGCAGCGTCATAAATAGCGGCTGCCCCCGGCGGGATTCCAGCAGCGGAGGCACGGGTAACGGTTGTTGCTGACCGGCAGCATTAGCCTTCAGCGGAACAGCACCTGCACACAGTGCGATCCCCGATGCCTGAATGAACTGACGCCGACTGAATGACATATAAACTCCATAAAAAACTGGCTATTAACACGCAGGAAGTCATTTCCTGTAAAAAACCCGAATTGCGCGGATTAAACCTTACCGGCGGCTTCCCGCTCAGCAACTTCTTTATCGAGTTCTGCGATTTTTTGTTCCATCAGCGTGCGGCAATGCGCTGCCAGTTCACGAACCTGATCTTTCCCAAAGTGGCTAATATCCACCGGTGGCAACATCTCGACAATTGCCAGACCATTATTGAGTCGATTGAGTTTTATCTTGTTCGAGGTTGTGGAAACGCACACCGGAATGACCGGGACACCAGCAGCAATCGCTGCATGGAACGCGCCGGTTTTAAACGGCAGCAGACCGCGACCGCGGCTACGCGTCCCTTCAGGGAACATCCAGATAGAAATGCGACGTTTTTTGAAATGATTCACCACGGCAGCAATGGTGCTGTGCGCTTTAGCGCGGTTGTTTCTGTCAATCAACAGGTTACCGGTTAACCAGTACAGCTGCCCGAAGAAAGGGATCCACAGCAGGCTTTTTTTACCTACCGTCACCGTCGGCGGCTGAACGATATTCGCAGCGGTAACCATGTCATAGTTGTTCTGATGGTTACAAATATAGATAGCATTACCATAGTTCTGCGCGTCTGCCGGCATGCGGCACTCGACCTTCAGGCCATAAAGGGGAGCCAGGCGGCCAAACATATGGCCGAACGTTGCAACGTGTTTTGGATTTCGTGGGCTGAACAGACAGTATATACAACCGAAAATACAGACCAGAACGCAGTAAATAACAGTAATAATTAAACGAAAAATATATAGCATAACAACCTCTAAGGCCTAAGAGCCTGGCATTTTACGTCACCTGATTCATCACGCGGTATCAGGTTAGGGCTTTGTTAAGGGCGGCTCTCTGGAAAAGCGTATTGTTAATCGCAACGCACGAATAAACAACGGTTTCACGGGAATTTTTAACGTTGGCTCTCCCTGAACTTTAACAGGGAGAGCCGGACGGTAGCGTTATTCTTCGCTGTCGCCGTGACTGGCGCGTCGAGGCGAGTCAATCTCAATGCTGTCGATACGCTGCAGACCACGCATTAGCGTGCCGCGACGGCCGCGCTCTCCGGTCACTTTCTGCAACTCTTCAGGACGCAGTTTGATTTTGCGCTTACCGACGTGGATGGTCAGCGTGCTCTGCGGCGGCAGCACGTAAAGTTGCGCCAGACCATCCTCGCCTTTCGCCGCTTCCGCTGAAGGGATATTAATGATCTTGTTCCCTTTGCCTTTCGACAGCTGCGGTAAATCGCTCACCGGGAACATCAACATGCGACCAGCCTGAGTAATAGCCAGTAGCATATCGGTTTCATCTTCAATCACCACCGGCTGCATCACGCGCGCATTTTCTGGCAGTGTAATCAATGCCTTACCAGCACGGTTACGTGCGACCAGGTCATTGAAGGTACAGACAAAACCGTAGCCCGCATCGGAGGCCATCAGCAGTTTTTGATCGTCGCCTTCCATCAGCATGTGCTCAACCGTCGCGCCTGGCGGCAGCGTGAGCTTCCCGGTCAGCGGTTCACCCTGACCGCGCGCCGACGGCAGCGTAATCGGGTCGATGGCATAGCTGCGTCCGGTCGAGTCCACGAACACCACCGGCTGGTTGCTCTTACCCTTCACTGCCGACTTAAAGCTGTCGCCCGCTTTATAGCTTAATCCTGGCGCATCGATGTCATGGCCTTTGGCGCTACGCACCCAGCCACTCTGGGACAACACAATCGTCACCGGCTCAGATGGCAGCATGTCGTGCTCGCTCATCGCCTTCGCTTCTTCGCGCTCCTGCAACGGAGAGCGACGATCGTCGCCATAGGCGTCTGCATCGGCCTGCAGCTCTTTCTTCAGCAGGTTACTCATTTTACGTTCGGAAGCCAGAATGGCCTGCAACTGATCGCGCTCTTTCGCCAGCTCATCCTGCTCACCGCGGATTTTCATCTCTTCGAGTTTGGCAAGGTGGCGCAATTTCAGCTCAAGGATGGCTTCAGCCTGGGTTTCAGAAATGCCAAACCGCGACATCAGCTCAGGCTTAGGTTCATCTTCATGACGAATAATTTCGATGACTTCGTCAATGTTGAGGAACGCCACCAGCAAACCTTCAAGAATGTGCAGGCGCTTGAGCACTTTTTCCAGACGATAATTCAGGCGGCGACGCACGGTATCGCGGCGGAACGCCAGCCATTCGGTGAGGATCTCCAGCAGGTTTTTCACCGCCGGACGACCATCAAGACCGATCATGTTCAGGTTGATACGGTAGCTTTTTTCGAGATCGGTAGTGGCAAACAGGTGGTTCATCACCTGCTCCATATCCACACGATTAGAGCGCGGGACAATCACCAGACGGGTCGGGTTTTCGTGATCCGATTCGTCGCGCAGGTCGTCTACCATCGGCAGCTTTTTATTGCGCATTTGAGCAGCGATCTGCTCCAGCACTTTTGCCCCGGAAACCTGATGCGGCAGCGCGGAAATCACCACCGCGCCGTCTTCTTTCGTCCATACCGCACGCATACGTACGGAGCCGCGTCCGTTTTCGTAAATCTTACGAATTTCCGCGCGCGAAGTAATGATCTCCGCTTCGGTCGGGTAATCCGGCCCTTGCACGATATCCAGCAACTGATCCAGCGTCGTTTTCGGCTGCTCAATCAGAGTTATCGCTGCTTTTGCCACTTCACGCAGGTTATGTGGCGGAATGTCCGTTGCCATACCTACGGCAATACCGGTCGTGCCGTTCAGCAGAATATTTGGCAGACGCGCAGGCAGCATCTTCGGCTCCTGCATGGTGCCGTCGAAGTTTGGCACCCAGTCCGACGTTCCCTGACCGAGTTCGCCCAGCAGGACTTCCGCATATTTAGACAGACGGGATTCGGTATAACGCATCGCCGCGAAGGATTTCGGATCGTCCGGTGCCCCCCAGTTCCCCTGCCCGTCAACCAGCGGGTAACGGTAAGAGAACGGCTGCGCCATCAGCACCATCGCTTCATAGCAGGCACTGTCGCCGTGCGGATGGTATTTACCCAGCACGTCACCGACGGTACGGGCGGATTTTTTAAATTTGGCGCTGGCATTCAGCCCCAGTTCGGACATCGCGTATACGATGCGACGCTGAACGGGTTTCAAACCATCGCCAATAAACGGCAACGCCCTGTCCATGATGACGTACATGGAATAGTTCAGATAGGCGTTTTCCGTGAATTCATGCAGCGCCAGGCGCTCTGCCATATCGCTCATTAATCGTGGTTCCTCAACTTTGTACCCCTCTATTGAAGGGCAATATTGCCGCAGATACTACCCTATCTGGCGTGTTGAGTCACAAAGAAAAGGGCCGGATACGCGGCAGTATCGCCATCACAGGCAGAGAGAAGGCAGGCTATTTTTTCTATTAGCGCTTCCTTTTACGATTAAATAATAAACTAAATTTGCGACTTAATTTGATTGATGGCAGGTTATTTTATCCGTTTTATCATTACGCTTCTTCCTGAGTAAAAACCTCCTTAAGGGAAAATAAATGAGCAGCCTTATTTATTTAACGCTCGAGGGTGATATTCAAGGACCGATTTCTGCAGGCTGTAACTCGCAGGCCTCCGTGGGCAATCGCTATCAGTCAGCGCATGAAGATAGTATCTTTGTCTTCAGCCTGACGCAGGCGCAAAGCAGCATACAAGGCGGCGTTAAGCACCTCGGCCTGCGCTTTTGCAAACTCCTGGATAAAAGCTCTCCGTTATTCTGCAATGCTATTAATAATAATGAACGTCTTAAAATGAGGTTTGATATATACCGCATCAATCGATACGGTCGCATGGAAAAATATTACTTAATCGAACTTCGTGGTGCGACGGTGCAGGCTATTCACCAGGAGTCCAAGATGAACGATATGGATTATGAATATATATCGATAAATTACGATTATATTCTGTGTCGCCATCTGATTGCCTGCACCGAGTTTGATTACCTGCTGACACCGGACAATTACGATCGGCTTTTCCCGGTGGTGCAAAAGAGCATTTTGCCCGCAGAGCAGCCGGTGCGTAAGGTGACGCTGGTGCTGGGGATATTCTTCGACGGCACCGGCAATAACGCCGTGAATACCCGCAACATGCTTGAGGCGCTCACCGCGCAGCATTTTGATATTGAGAGTCCGGATGCCCAAAGCATTCTTGCCAGAAATGCACAGGAGAAGATGGGGATCAGCGGGGTAGGAGCGACCAGTTATCTGGGGTATTACACAAATATTCACTGGTTGAATGAGTTATATCAGTGGCAATTTCCTGCAGACAGCAGTTATGTACAAAACAGACTATATGTAGAAGGAATTGGTACCCGGGCGGGTGAACCCGATAACCCAATAGGTCTGGGACTGGGCGCCGCAGAAACCGGGATTATTGCCAAAACCGATGATGCGGTGGCGCAACTGGGTGCAGCGATAAAAAAGGCACTGAAACTACTGGAAGGAAAATTTATAGTCGAGGCGTTGCTGTTCGATATCTTCGGCTTCAGCCGCGGCGCAGCCGCAGCCCGCCACTTCGCTAACCGTGTCCAGGCGGAAGATCAGGCCATTATCAACGCCATTTCAGCGGGCATGGGCAAAATTAGCTATCGCGGAACTCCGGCTGGCAACACCCGTTTTCTCGGCATCATGGACACCGTGGCGGCTGTCGGTACGGTAACCAACGGACTCGACCCACACAGCGCCGACACCGGCAACGTTACCCTCCGGCTGCGTCCGGGCGTGGCGCAAAAGGTGTTTCATCTTACCGCCCGGAACGAGTGCCGCTACAACTTCGCCCTTAACAGCGTGGCCCCCGCCTGGCCAGAGCTGGCGCTTCCCGGCGTGCACTCCGATATCGGCGGCGGCTATTTGCCGCAACTACGCGAAGACCTCTTTCTCACCCGTCCGCAGGTGGAAACCCAGCCGCAGAGCCAGCCCGGGGCGCAGTCTCACATATACGCGCAGACGATGGCGCAACTGCGTGTGCTCGAACATTCACCGGCTATCATGCCCATTATACGCACCCATGAGATCATCCCGGAGGTCTGGGAGGACCCGCGGGTGCCTACTGACCGTTACAGCCAGCCACAGAAACGCACCTTTGCCGCCCTGACGTTGCGCCAGCGGACGGTCTTTTTCGACTGGTCGAAGGTAGCGTTGCGGGTGATGGTCGATGCGGCGGTTGAGGCCGGGGCGTTACTGTCGGACGTCGATAAAATTCAGAGACACGCCCTACCGGATGCGCTAAAGCCGTTGTGCGAACAAGCCCGGGAAATGGGAAAAGCAGCCCGTCAGCACAGAAGCACCGCCGGCTTTACGCCTGAAGAGGTGGATCGGATTGCCGGCCGCTATATCCACTGCTCAGCCCACTGGAATGCAGTGGAGCTCAAACAGAGCGGGGAGTTACAGGGTGGAGCATCAGCCTCGGAAACCGTCAGCTTTGTCAACCGGCCGGACGCTAACTGGATCAGAACCATTTACAACATGGATGGAAATAAACGATGAAAATATCTTACGCCCTGGCGCTTGCCCTGTTCCTGGCCGCTGCAGGCTGCAGCCCACATCAGTCTCACCCTTTACAGTCAAAACAGGCCGCCAGCGGCGACTGGACCCTACCTTACGGTAAGTGGATCTTCGCTTTTATCACCCCCTATGAATTACCCTCAATGGTCAACCACGCAAGAGTTATCGATACCGATGGTTATCTGTATACGTTTAATACGCTTGACCAGGCTTCTCCCGACCCTGATTCCGTCAAAGAATGGGCTGAAAACGCGCATGGTTTTGGCGATCAGTTCAACAAAGTCAACAAGCCCCCACAGTACATTGTCTTCTGCTGGGATTCCTATATTGACCAGCAGACCTATGAAACCAGCGCCGTCTTCGGCCCCGAAACCTGGCAGAGGATGAAAACACCTGCCGATCATACCCGCCCATCGGGCGCCCCTGTCTGGTACAACAGAATGGTGTTTGGCCTGTCTCCCGGCGGCAAGGTCAAAATCTGGTTTTCCGATGTCGCCGGACGCCCCAGCCTGCCGGTCACGCCCCTGAAACTGACAACCCGCTCCGGCAAAGACCTGACCCTGTGTAAATACTACGTCGTCCCGGGCGGCAGTTTTACCTTCCTCCGGTCAACGCAGGCATTTATCAACGGTAAAACCTACCCCTATGGCAACTGGGATTAAGACTGGTTCTAAAGAAAAGGGCCGCGAATGCGGCCCTGACGGGGATTACTTAGCAACTTTGGTAATCTGTTTCACGTCGATTTCAACGGAGTTCCAGTCTTTATCCACTTCACCCTGGATTTCAACCACATCCTGCGGTGTGACGGTTACGCCGTTCCAGCGCTTGTGGTCGATATCCACATTCACCGTGCCGGTTGCATCTTTAAACACGTACAGGTCGTCGGAAATACGCTCAACGATGTTCCCGCGCAGGGTAACCCAGGTGTCATCACGCAGTGATTTGGCGCTTTCTACCGTCGTGCTGCTACCGTTCGGGCCGACAAATCCGCCGTTTTGGCTCTGCGTGGTGGTTGTTGTTGGCCCAGAGAAGCCGCCCTGCTGAGCTGCCAGAACAGGTGCGGAACACAGTGCCATTACGGCAACCATTGCAACTAATTTTTTCATCGTCATGTCTCCCTTTCATGTTGGTTTACGACTATTAAATAAGTTAATCCTTAACAAGTTCTTAAGGCAAAAAAAGATACTTTTTTTGCTGTACAGAGGCTGTAGCCACAGGTTTACTAACTGCAAATGAGTTCGCAGGGATGAACATATGCGTATTTTACTGATCGAAGATGACACGTTGATTGGCGATGGCCTGAAAACAGGTCTGAGTAAAATGGGTTTCAGCATCGACTGGTTTACCGAAGGTCGCCAAGGGAAAGAAGCACTCTACAGCGCACCTTACGATGCGGTAATCCTCGACCTGACGCTGCCAGGCATAGACGGACGGGACATTTTGCGCGAATGGCGAGCCAACGGAAAGCAGGAGCCTGTGCTGATTCTGACCGCTCGCGACGCACTGGCAGAACGCGTTGAAGGCCTGCGCCTGGGCGCAGATGACTATCTGTGCAAACCCTTTGCGCTGATCGAAGTTGCCGCCAGACTGGAGGCACTGGTACGTCGTGCCAGCGGCCAGGCCAGCAACACATTGTGTCATGGCCAGGTAACGCTCGATCCCGGCGCGCTGGTCGCCACGGCGGCGGGTGAACCTTTGTCACTCAAACCTAAAGAGTTCGCGCTGCTGGAACTGCTAATGCGCAACAAAGGTCGCGTCCTGCCCCGCAAACTGATTGAAGAAAAACTGTATACCTGGGACGAAAATGTCTCCAGCAATGCGATTGAGGTCCACGTCCATCACTTACGCCGTAAGCTCGGCAGCGACTTTATCCGTACCGTGCATGGCATTGGCTATACCCTGGGTGGCGCATGAAACTCACACAACGCCTCAGCCTGCGAGTCAGGCTAACGCTTATTTTTCTGATTCTGGCCTCAGCAACCTGGGCCGTATCCAGTTTTGTGGCCTGGAGGCAGACTACCGATAATGTCGATGAGCTGTTTGATACGCAGCTGATGCTGTTCGCCAAGCGGCTTAGCACGCTGGATATCAGCGATGTCACCACCTCAAACAATATGGCCCGCACGCCAAAAAAACTGAAACATGGCCATATTGATGACGACGCACTGGCGTTTGCCATCTACTCCACCGACGGCAAAATGGTGCTACACGATGGCGACAATGGCCAGGATATTCCCTACAGCTACAGCCGGGAGGGGTTTAGCGACGGCCAACTCAGGGGCGACAACGATTCCTGGCGCTTCCTGTGGCTGAATTCCGCTGATGGAAAATATCGCATTGTGGTGGGCCAGGAGTGGGAATACCGGGAGGATATGGCGCTGTCGATCCTTACCGCACAGTTAACCCCGTGGCTGGTTGCGCTGCCGCTGATGTTGCTGATCCTGGTGGTCATGCTGAGTCGCGAACTCAGGCCGCTAAAAAAACTGGCGCAAGCTCTGCGCTGGCGCGCCCCGGAGTCAGAAGAACCGCTCGACCCGAAAGGTGTGCCAAGCGAAGTGCGCCCGCTGGTTGAATCGCTTAATCAGCTGTTTACCCGCATCCACTCTATGATGGTCCGCGAACGGCGCTTTACCTCTGACGCCGCTCACGAGCTGCGCAGTCCGTTGACCGCGCTGAAGGTGCAAACCGAAGTGGTGCAACTGTCAGACGACGACCCGCAAACGCGGGAAAAAGCGCTGGTACAGCTGCATGCGGGAATTGAACGCGCCACCCGACTGGTCGATCAGCTCCTGACGCTTTCGCGCCTCGACTCCCTCGATAATCTTCAGGATGTGGCAGAAATCTCGCTGGAGGAGCTACTGCAATCCGCGGTGATGGATATCTACCACCCGGCCCAGCAGGCGCACATTGACGTACGTTTGCAGATTAACGCGCACAATATCACGCGTACAGGACAGCCGCTGTTGCTGAGCCTGATGGTACGAAATCTGCTGGATAATGCCATTCGCTACAGTCCGCAGGGGAGCATTGTGGAAGTGACGCTCAACGCCCGTAACTTCAGCGTCAAAGATAACGGTCCTGGCGTTGCGCCAGAGGTACTTACACACATCGGTGAACGCTTTTATCGTCCACCGGGACAAAGCGTGACCGGCAGCGGTCTCGGCCTGTCGATTGTCCGTCGTATCGCAACACTGCATGGAATGTCAGCCTCGTTCGGCAACGCTCCGGAAGGTGGCTTTGAAGCAAAAGTCAGTTGGTAATTGCGTTATTGTTGCTCATATAGCAAAAGACTTTGCACATTTTGCTAATTTCACCGTACCGCTGGTGGGAGTAAAATCGTCCTCAAACGTATTTCCTTGAGGACACAAAATGAGCAACATTCTGATTATCAACGGGGCGAAAAAATTCGGCCATTCTAATGGTCAACTGAATGACACCCTGACCGAGGTCGCGGACGGTATCCTGCGCGACCTCGGGCATGATGTTAAAGTCGTACGCGCAGACAGCGATTATGACGTAAAAGCAGAAGTGCAGAATTTCGTCTGGGCCGATGCGGTTATCTGGCAGATGCCAGGCTGGTGGATGGGCGCACCGTGGACCGTGAAAAAATACATCGATGACGTGTTTACCGAAGGTCACGGTACGCTGTACGCCAGCGACGGCCGCACACGTTCAGATGCCTCAAAAAAATACGGCTCCGGCGGGCTGATTCAGGGCAAAAAATACATGCTGTCCCTGACCTGGAACGCACCGATGGAAGCCTTCACTGAAAAAGACCAGTTCTTCCATGGCGTTGGCGTTGATGGCGTCTATCTCCCGTTCCATAAAGCAAACCAGTTCCTGGGAATGGAAGCGCTGCCGACCTTTATCACCAATGACGTGATTAAAATGCCGGACGTCCCGCGTTATATCGCAGAATATCGCAAGCATCTGACCGAAATTTTTGGTTAACTGGTAACCTGGAATTAGAAGGAGTTAACCATGCTTACCGTTATTGCAGAAATCCGTACACGTCCTGGTCAACATCACCGCCAGGCGGTACTGGATCAGTTTGCCAAAATCGTTCCGACCGTACTGAAAGAAGAAGGCTGCCACGGCTATGCGCCGATGGTGGATCATGCCGCAGGTGTGAGTTTTCAGACCACAGCGCCAGATTCAATCGTGATGGTTGAGCAGTGGGAAAGCATCGCGCATCTTGAAGCGCATTTGCAGACCCCGCATATGAAAGCCTACAGCGAAGCCGTGAAAGGTGACGTGCTGGACATGAATATTCGTATTCTGGAGTCGGGCATTTAAGATTGTCGATTTGCCGGGTGACGCTTAGCTATCCGGCATAAATCGCTTCGTCAGATGAGAGCCGGATAAGGCATTTTACGCCCGTCTCCGGCTTTTCTACATGCAATTACCCTTCGAGATCCGCCAGGTCGCCTTTCTCCTGCAACCAGTTACGACGATCTTCAGAACGCTTCTTAGCCAGCAGCATATCCATCATTGCGTTGGTACGCTGATCGTCTTCATCATCGATAATGAGCTGCACCAGGCGACGGGTGTTCGGATCCAGCGTAGTTTCACGAAGCTGCATCGGGTTCATTTCACCCAGACCTTTAAAGCGCTGCACGTTCGGCTTGCCTTTCTTGCGCTTTAACTGCTCCAGTACGCCCGCTTTCTCTTCTTCCGTCAGCGCGTAATACACCTCTTTACCGAGGTCGATACGGTATAACGGCGGCAGCGCCACGTAGACGTGACCGTGTTTCACCAGCGTGCGGAAGTGCTTCACAAACAGCGCGCACAGCAGCGTAGCGATGTGCAGGCCATCGGAGTCCGCATCCGCCAGGATACAGATCTTGCCATAGCGCAATTGGCTCAGATCGTCGCTGTCCGGATCGATACCGATCGCCACGGAAATATCGTGAACCTCCTGCGAAGCCAGCACTTCATCGGAAGAGACTTCCCAGGTATTGAGGATCTTACCTTTCAGCGGCATGATCGCCTGATATTCACGATCGCGCGCCTGCTTGGCCGATCCGCCCGCGGAGTCACCTTCGACAAGGAACAGTTCGGTGCGATTAAGATCCTGTGCGGTACAGTCCGCCAGTTTACCCGGCAGCGCCGGACCGCTGGTCAGCTTTTTACGCACTACTTTTTTCGCTGCACGCAGACGACGCTGCGCGCTGGAAATCGCCATCTCAGCCAGCAGTTCGGCTGACTGCACGTTCTGGTTCAGCCACAGGCTGAATGCATCTTTCACCACGCCAGAGACGAATGCCGCACACTGACGCGAAGAGAGGCGCTCTTTGGTTTGTCCGGCAAACTGCGGATCCTGCATTTTTACCGACAACACATAAGCACAGCGATCCCAGATATCTTCCGCCGACAGCTTCACGCCACGCGGCAGGATGTTACGGTACTCGCAGAACTCGCGCATCGCATCCAGCAGTCCCTGACGCAGACCGTTAACGTGCGTACCGCCCTGCATGGTTGGGATCAGGTTCACATAGCTTTCGGTCAGCAGCTCGCCGCCTTCCGGCAGCCAGAGCAGCGCCCAGTCCACCGTCTCCGTCTCACCGCTGAAATTACCGATAAACGGTTTTTCCGGCAGCGTCGGTAGGCCATTCACCGCTTCGCTCAGATAGTCATTTAAACCATCCTGGTAGCACCAGCGCTGTTCGCTGTTGTTGACCTCATCCTTAAAAGTGATCTCAACGCCTGGGCACAGTACCGCTTTTGCTTTCAGTACGTGCGTTAAGCGCGAAACAGAAAAACGCGGGCTGTCAAAGAAGCTTTCATCCGGCCAGAAGTGCACGCTGGTCCCGGTATTGCGTTTGCCGCAGGTACCGACAACCTGTAAATCCTGCACTTTATCGCCATTCTCAAACGCGATGTTGTATACCTGCCCGTCGCGGCGCACGTTCACTTCCACACGTTTGGACAGGGCGTTAACAACGGAGATACCCACACCGTGCAGACCACCGGAGAACTGGTAGTTCTTGTTAGAGAACTTGCCGCCCGCGTGCAGACGACAGAGGATCAGCTCAACCGCCGGAACGCCTTCTTCAGGGTGAATATCTACCGGCATGCCGCGTCCGTCATCAATGACTTCCAGAGACTGGTCGGCATGTAAGATCACGTCCACGCGTTTTGCGTGGCCCGCCAGTGCTTCATCCACACTGTTATCAATCACTTCCTGCCCAAGATGGTTCGGACGGGTCGTATCGGTGTACATCCCAGGGCGACGGCGTACCGGCTCAAGCCCAGTGAGTACCTCAATGGCATCAGCGTTATAAGTTTGCGTCATGGTTTAAATAAGCAATTCGAATTGATCGTCAGAAACTGTGCAGTCCAAGGAAATCGACAATCGGGTTGAAATAATCTTCGAAGCCCGTGAATGCGTGGTTTCCGCCCTCAATAACTGTCTGACGGCAGGAGGCGTAATACGCCACCGCCTGGCGGTAGTCCAACACTTCATCGCCCGTTTGTTGGAGCAGCCAGATCAAATCCGGCGCTTCCAGCGGGTCAACCTGCATGACTTTAAGATCGTAAATATGGCGTGACTCTAGCACATATTGCTGTCCCGTGTAGGGGTTCTCGTTTTGACCGAGATAGTCGACCAGCAGTTCATAAGGCCGTACAGCAGGGTTCACCACCACTGCCGGCAGCATAAAACATTGCGACAGCCAGGTGGCGTAATAGCCGCCTAAAGAGGAACCGACAATCCCCAGCGACTCCCCGCCGTGTTCAAGAATGATCGATTCCAGCATCTCTGCGGCTTGCGCAGGATACGGAGGTAGCTGCGGCACGATCATCTCAACGTGCGGGTGGTGTTCTGCCAGCCAGTTTTTCAGTAAACACGCCTTCGCCGAACGAGGAGAGCTATTAAATCCGTGAAGATAGAGAAGCGTAGACATCAGTAGCCTTCTGAAGCGGTATCAGGGTGGAACCGATTACCCTGCAGACGACGTACCTGAGTCTGCAACGTCCCGTCGGCAAAAAGCTCCAGCGTCCGCCAGCCTGGGCTGATGGTATCCAATGTGAAGTTGGAACAGTGCGGTTTAAATTGCACGCAGGTCGACGGCGTCGCCAGCAGACGGCGACCGTTCCAGTCCAGATCCAGTTCCTGATGAATATGCCCGCACAATAGATACCTGGCGCGAGGATAATTCACCAGCACGTTATCCAGCTCAGCGGCATTACGCAGACTGTGCTGATCGAGCCAGCTGCAGCCCGCAGGCAGAGGATGATGATGCAGAAGCAGCAAGGTATTACGCTCTGGCGCATCAGCAAGTTTACGCTCCAGCCATTCGAGCTGGAATTCACTTAACTCACCGTGGGGAACGCCGAACACCTGGCTGTCGAGCAGCAAGATTTGCCACTGTTCGCCAATGAAAACGCGTTTGGCCGGGGAAATGCCCGCATCCTGCAGCGCGCTGTACATTGCCGGCTGAAAATCGTGATTGCCCGGTAGCCAAACGCAGGGTGCACGAAAACTTGCGATGCCCTCAGCAAAATGCTGATAAGCCGCAGCGGATTGATCCTGCGCCAAATCACCCGTCGCGACGATCAGATCGTACTCAGGCGACTCTGCATGTATTGCATCCAGTACGGATTGATAGCTGTCCCAGGTGTTCACACCCAGCAGCGTTTCATGCTTTTCGGCAAACAGGTGAGTGTCTGTAATTTGTAAGATCCTGACTCTGGCCTCACCAGCCAAAGGAAGGGTTAACAGGCTTTCCAAATGGTGTCCTTAGGTTTCACGACGCTAATAAACCGGAATCGCCATCGCTCCATGTGCTAAACAGTACCGTAACCAGTCGGCCAAAAACTGATTAATTTGATGCTTTTCGTCGCGTTGATGCAACTTTTTATTTGGATAATCATACCGCGCTTTGAAGCGAAAGATCTGCTGACTTGAACACACTTCAGCCACCCTTGCGTCATGATACAGGCGCACGGTCAATGAAGGCAGGCTCCAGTATGTGACGGCCGGTGCCGTTTGTTCGATCGCAACAAGCGTAGTGTATCGGGTCGATTCCACGATCGTTAACCGATATTGTGCGTTTGCTACCTGATAGCTCACTGTTTCACCGGCTGCATCATTACGTGGCAGCAGGCGGCGCAATTGCGAATAGTTGGTTTCGCACAGACGCATCATTTCAGGGAAGTCAGGTGTGTAACGCTTCATTTTTTCCACTCAGTTTTTAACTCTTGATAGTGCAGCTGTAACCATTGCAAGGCGATGACAGACGCTGCGTTGTCGATTTTCCCCTCTTCTACCCATTGGTAAGCCTGTTCCCGGCTTACCACATGAACACGAATATCTTCGTTTTCATCAGCCAGACCATGGATCCCGCTCGCGGTCGTGGCGTCCACTTCGCCGACTAAAATAGACAGGCGCTCACTGGTGCCACCCGGGCTTGCCAGATAGCTCAGAACGGGCTTCGTCCGCTTAACTTCCAGCCCGGCCTCTTCCATTGCTTCACGACGGGCTACATCTTCAACGGTTTCGCCCTCTTCGATCATCCCGGCCACCATTTCCAGTAACCACGGGCTTTCGCTGGTATCAAATGCCGCGATACGGATCTGCTCGACCAGCACAACTTCATCTCGCTCAGGGTCAAAGGGTAGCAAGACTGCCGCGTGTCCGCGCTCAAAAATTTCGCGCGTTACCTCGCCGCTCATCCCCCCGTTAAACAGGCGATGGCGAAACCGATAAAGATCCAGTGAAAAAAAACCGCGGTATAGCTTTTCTCGTGCAATAATTTCTACATCATTTTTAGTGAAAGTCATTGGCAAGTTGTCTGGTTTACTCATTGTGCGGTCCTGAAACCAATAGTGATTAAAATTTGAATTTCAAGGTCGTTTGACTGATGTTTGAACGCCCTTGTGTTAAATTGATGCAAATTAACGCCGTATGGCACGTAACGCCAACTTTTTGAAGTGGCGGATTCTGCTAGAATCAGCAAATATTTTTACAATTTGATCAGCGCTAAATACTGCTTCACAACAAGGAATGCAAATGAAGAAATTGCTCCCCATCCTTATCGGCCTGAGCCTGTCGGGGTTCAGTACTTTGAGCCAGGCAGAAAACCTGATGCAGGTTTATCAGCAAGCACGCCTGAGCAACCCGGAATTGCGTAAATCCGCCGCCGATCGCGATGCTGCATTCGAAAAAATTAACGAAGCGCGTAGCCCATTACTGCCGCAACTGGGTTTAGGTGCCGATTACACCTACAGCAATGGCTACCGTGATGCAAATGGCGTCAACTCCAACGCCACCAGCGCATCTTTGCAGTTAACTCAGTCTATTTTTGACATGTCTAAATGGCGTGCCCTGACGCTGCAAGAAAAATCAGCGGGCATCCAGGACGTGACCTATCAGACCGATCAGCAAACGCTGATCCTGAATACCGCCACGGCCTATTTTAACGTACTAAACGCAATTGACGTGCTTTCTTACACTCAGGCACAGAAAGATGCGGTCTATCGTCAGTTAGATCAGACCACTCAGCGTTTTAACGTTGGCCTGGTTGCCATCACTGACGTACAAAACGCCCGTTCACAATACGATACTGTACTGGCGAATGAAGTTACCGCGCGTAACAATCTGGATAACGCGGTAGAACAGCTGCGCCAGGTAACCGGTAACTACTACCCGGAACTGGCTTCACTGAACGTTGATGGTTTTAAAACCAACAAACCGCAGGCGGTGAACGCGCTGCTGAAAGAAGCAGAAAACCGCAACCTGTCGTTATTGCAGGCCCGTTTGAGCCAGGATCTGGCACGTGAGCAGATTCGTCTGGCGCAGGATGGTCATTTACCGACCCTGGATTTGACCGCCTCTACCGGGGTATCTGACACCTCGTACAGCGGGTCTAAAACCAACACCTCCCAGTATGACGACAGCAACATGGGCCAGAATAAAATCGGTCTGAGCTTCTCACTGCCGCTGTACCAGGGCGGAATGGTTAACTCGCAGGTGAAACAAGCGCAGTACAACTTTGTTGGCGCGAGTGAACAACTGGAAAGCGCACACCGCAGCGTGGTGCAGACCGTTCGTTCTTCGTTCAACAACATTAATGCGTCTATCAGTAGCATTAACGCGTACAAACAAGCGGTTGTCTCTGCACAAAGTTCTTTGGATGCGATGGAAGCTGGCTATTCCGTAGGTACACGTACCATTGTGGATGTGTTGGATGCCACCACCACGCTTTACAACGCCAAGCAGCAACTGGCGAATGCGCGTTATACCTATCTTATCAACCAGTTAAACGTCAAATCTGCGCTCGGTACGCTGAACGAGCAGGATCTGGTGGCACTGAACAATACGCTGGGTAAACCAGTATCCACGACTCCGGATACGATCGCGCCGGAAAATGCGCAGCAAGACGCCGCGGCGGACGGTTATACGTCCAACAGCGCGACACCTGCGGCGCAGCCGACAGCAGTACGTTCAACCAGCAGCACCGGCAACAACCCGTTCCGTAACTGATGCTGATGACGGGGCTTCGGCCCCGTCTGAACGTAAGACAACGTAAAGATCCGCCCCTTCTTCCGCATTCTCGCCTCTTACCGCTTCAATTTCGACCAGTCATCCTCTATTCTGAGCAGAGTTACCACTGGGTACTGGAAGACATAAATGAAACGGACAAAATCTATACATCACGCCTCGTTCCGCAAAAGCTGGAGCGCGCGCCATCTGACTCCTGTCGCCCTGGCAGTTACCGCTGTGTTTATGCTCGCGGGCTGTGAAAAGAGCGACGAAACGGTTTCGCTTTATCAGAACGCTGACGACTGCTCTGCGGCGAATCCGGGTAAAAGCGCCGAATGTACTACCGCGTTTAACAATGCGCTGAAAGAAGCTGAACGTACCGCGCCAAAATACGCCACTCGTGAAGACTGTATCGCTGAATTCGGCGAAGGCCAGTGCCAGCAGGCTCCTGCGCAAGCGGGTATGGCGCCGACCGGTGAAGGCCAGGCTCAGGCACAGAATCAAAGCAGCGGCAGCTTCTGGATGCCGCTGATGGCGGGCTACATGATGGGTCGACTGATGGGCGGCGGAATGGGCGCTCAGCAACCGCTGTTCAGCTCGAAAAATCCAGCCAGCCCGGCTTACGGCAAATACACGGATGCCAGCGGTAAAAACTACGGTGCAGCAACGCCGGGTCGCACCATGACCGTACCGAAAACCGCTATGGCACCGAAACCAGCTACCACCTCTACCGTAACCCGCGGCGGATTTGGTGAGTCTGTGGCCAAACAGAGCACCATGCAGCGTAGCGCAAGCGGCACCACCACACGTTCAATGGGTGGCTGATCGTCATGGAAAGAGTCAGTATTGTTGAGCGCCCGGACTGGCGCGACAAAGCCACCGAATACGGTTTCAATTTTCACACTATGTACGGCGAGCCTTACTGGTGTGAAGACGCGTACTATAAGCTCACTCTTGCTCAGGTTGAAAAGCTGGAAGAGGTCACCTCAGAGCTGCATCAAATGTGCCTCAAGGTGGTGGAAAAGGTCATCGCCAGCGATGAGTTGATGACCAAGTTTCGCATTCCGAAGCATACCTGGGGCTTTGTCCGCCAGTCCTGGCAGACACAGCAACCGTCGCTCTATTCACGTCTCGATCTGGCGTGGGACGGCACGGGTGAACCCAAGCTTTTAGAAAACAACGCCGATACGCCAACCTCGCTGTACGAAGCCGCGTTTTTCCAGTGGATCTGGCTGGAAGATCAGCTCAATGCGGGCAACCTGCCGGAAGGCAGCGATCAGTTCAACAGTCTGCAGGAAAAACTGATCGAGCGTTTCACCGAGCTACGTGAGCAGTATGGTTTTCAACTGCTTCATCTGACCTGCTGTCGTGATACGGTAGAAGATCGCGGTACGATCCAGTATCTGCAGGATTGCGCTGCCGAAGCTGAGATCGCTACAGAATTCCTCTATGTAGAAGATATTGGTCTTGGTGAAAAAGGTCAGTTCACCGACATGCAGGATCAGGTAATCGCTAACCTGTTCAAGCTCTATCCGTGGGAATTCATGCTGCGTGAAATGTTCTCCACCAAGCTGGAAGACGCTGGCGTTCGCTGGCTGGAACCGGCCTGGAAGAGCATTATCTCCAACAAAGCACTGTTGCCGCTGTTATGGGAAATGTTCCCGGACCATCCGAACCTGCTGCCAGCGTACTTCGCCGAAGACGGCCATCCGCAGATGGATAAATTCGTCGTCAAACCGATCTTCTCGCGCGAGGGGGCTAATGTCTCCATCGTTGAGAACGGTAAAACGATCGAATCCGTGGAAGGACCGTACGGTGAAGAAGGCATGATCGTGCAGCAGTTCCATCCGTTACCAAAGTTTGGCGACAGCTATATGCTGATTGGCAGCTGGCTAATCAACGATCAACCAGCTGGGATCGGCATTCGTGAAGACCGCGCGTTGATCACGCAGGATCTGTCACGTTTCTATCCGCATATTTTTGTCGAATAATTGAGAGTGCCGGGTGGTGGCTTCGCCTTACCCGGCCTACGGCGCGAACTTAATGCCCGATAAGCGCAGTGCCATCGGGCATTCATCATCCAACCTGCACCGACAACATACTTAAACTTCCCATCTCAATACCATCTACCGGGATAGTGACAGACTCTTTACCATCCCAAGCCCCAAGTACATACAGCAGCGGCAGATAGTGATCCGGCGTCGGGTTCGACAACGATCCACCTTCATGATCGAGATAGTTCACCAATGGGTGCTGCTCAACCGGTCCCTGCCATGTCAGGTTTGCCTTAACATAGTCATTGAATGAAGTCGCCCACGGATAAGGCGTGTTCTCACCGTGCCAACGCGCAGTGCGCAGGTTATGCACCACGTTACCACTGGCCACCAGCATATTGCCTTCATCACGCAGCGCCGCCAGCTTACGGCCCATCTCAAAATGCCATGACGCGGGTTTGGTGCTGTCGATACTCAACTGCACCATCGGAATGTCCGCATTCGGATACATCTTGATCAGCACGCCCCAGGAACCGTGGTCAAAACCCCAGGCTTCTTTGTCCAGGGTCACAGGCACTGGAGCAAGTAAGTCAACCAGATGCTGCGCCAGTTCAGGCGAGCCAGGAGCTGGGTAATGGGTGTCATATAATGCTTGCGGAAAACCGCCAAAATCGTGGATCGTTTTGGGGGCTTCCATCGCAGTCACACCCGTTCCACGGGTGAACCAGTGCGCCGAGACCACCACAATGGCTTTCGGACGCGGCAACGTTTCCCCCAGTTGCTGCCAGGCACGGGTATAAACGTTATCTTCCAGAACATTCATCGGGCTACCGTGACCCAAAAACAATGCTGGCATACGAATTGAAGACATGATGATATCCTTACTGAGGGAGTCATTTTGATACCACCACAATACGCTTATTCGGTTGATGAAGAACTCAGATAACCATGATGAAGATCATCAGTTATTTTGACGATCCAACCCGGATAGCAGATTGATAAGGAGTTTTATTTGTCGATGTCAGTACCTTTACTTCTGACTTTACTGGCAGGTGCCGCCACGTTTATCGGCGCATTTCTCGGCGTGTTAGGGCAAAAACCGTCTAACCGCGTTCTCGCCTTTTCTTTAGGCTTCGCCGCCGGGATTATGTTACTGATCTCCCTTATGGAGATGCTACCTGCTGCGCTGGCCGCTGAAGGTATGTCGCCGGTATTAGGCTACGGAATGTTCATCGTTGGCTTACTGGGCTACTTTGGCCTGGATCGTCTATTGCCGCACGCGCACCCTCAGGATCTGGTACAAAAAACAACGCAGCCTCTACCCGGCTCTATTAAACGCACCGCGATTTTATTAACGCTCGGCATCAGCCTGCACAACTTTCCTGAAGGGATTGCGACGTTTGTTACCGCCAGTAGCAACCTTGAGCTGGGCTTTGGTATTGCCCTCGCCGTTGCATTGCACAATATTCCTGAAGGATTAGCAGTGGCGGGTCCCGTCTATGCCGCCACAGGCTCCAAACGTACGGCGATATTCTGGGCAGGGATTTCAGGTATGGCAGAAATACTGGGCGGCGTACTGGCGTGGTTAATTCTCGGTAGCCTGATATCACCGGTGGTGATGGCGGCAATAATGGCGGCTGTCGCAGGTATTATGGTGGCGCTGTCCGTCGATGAATTGATGCCGTTGGCAAAAGAGATCGATCCCAATAATAATCCCAGCTATGGGGTGTTATGTGGAATGTCGGTGATGGGGTTAAGCCTCGTCATCCTCCAGTCGATGGGAATCGGATAATCCAGAGGGCGGATGCCACCCTGCAAATTTACAGCATCCGCTCATCCATAGCAGAATATGAAGGACTAATCCTGTTCCTTAATCGCGCTGTTATCTTCACCAGAGCGACGAAAGAGTTTGTTTCGCGCTTCAAGTAAGGCATCTCTGTCCTGGCGGAATGCCCGACAATAACGTTTCATATGGCAATAATAACCCACCGCAACGAGTGCAATTAATACAATCCAATACCAGGCAATAAACATTCTTCTACCCTTAAAATTTAACATCATTAAACATTTAACGTTAAAATTTTACACAACCTTATTCTGACATACTCATATAGTGGCATACTTCAGAAACAAATATATGATTTCGATCATATAAATCAGCGGCTATGCTATTAGCCAAACTCGTTATAAACAATTAAAACAATGTCGACAAGATCACACTACGCAATAATAAATATTGTTCTTAAAATATCTCACTCATACTATCCAAAAAATAATAAAAATTAGCTCCTGCAGAATAATACATTTCGCCAATATTAATTAATGCATTACAAAAGTAGTATTAGCAATACCATTTTATTTTATCAAAACCGTAAAAACATAATATATTCAGCAATATTATATTTATAGGTAATATAAGGAGATATATCCATGTTTACACAATACCGAAAAACACTTCTGGCAGGGACTCTGGCACTGACATTTGGATTAGCAGCAGGAAACTCTCTTGCCGCTGGTTTTCAACCGGCCCAACCTGCAGGAAAATTGGGCGCAATAGTAGTTGACCCTTATGGAAATGCCCCGCTTACTGCGCTGGTTGAATTAGATAGCCACGTTATTTCAGATGTTAAAGTTACCGTCCATGGTAAAGGTGAAAAAGGCGTTCCGGTGACTTATACCGTCGGCAAAGAGTCACTCGCCACGTACGATGGCATTCCTATTTTTGGCCTTTATCAAAAGTTCGCAAATAAGGTAACCGTTGAATATAAAGAAAACGGTAAGGCCATGAAAGATGATTATGTGGTGCAAACTTCCGCCATCGTAAATCACTACATGGATAACCGCTCAATATCTGATTTGCAGCAAACAAAAGTGATTAAAGTAGCACCGGGTTTTGAAGATCGTCTTTATCTGGTGAATACCCACACCTTTACCCCGCAGGGTGCAGAATTCCACTGGCATGGCGAAAAAGATAAAAATGCCGGCATCCTGGATGCGGGTCCAGCTGGCGGCGCACTCCCCTTTGATATCGCACCCTTTACCTTTGTCGTCGATACGGAAGGTGAATATCGGTGGTGGCTGGATCAGGACACCTTCTATGACGGCCATGACATGGATATCAACAAGCGCGGCTACCTGATGGGTATTCGTGAAACACCGCGAGGCACTTTCACCGCCGTCCAGGGCCAGCACTGGTATGAATTCGATATGCTGGGGCAAATTCTGGCCGACCATAAGCTGCCTCGGGGATTCCTCGACGCGTCGCATGAGTCGGTCGAAACAGTGAACGGCACCGTACTGCTTCGCGTGGGTAAACGCGATTATCGCAAAGAAGATGGCCTTCACGTACATACCATCCGCGACCAGATTATTGAAGTCGATAAATCTGGACGTGTTGTTGACGTATGGGATCTGACACAAATTCTCGACCCGATGCGTGACGCGCTGCTGGGTGCGCTGGACGCAGGCGCGGTATGCGTCAACGTGGATCTCGCTCACGCAGGCCAACAGGCGAAACTGGAGCCAGATACCCCCTATGGTGACGCCCTCGGCGTTGGTGCGGGCCGTAACTGGGCTCACGTCAACTCCATTGCCTATGACGCTAAAGATGACTCCATCATTCTTTCTTCCCGCCATCAGGGTGTCGTCAAAATCGGTCGCGATAAACAGGTGAAATGGATCCTGGCACCGTCTAAAGGCTGGAATAAGGCGCTGGCAAGCAAACTGTTAAAACCGGTTGATGATAAGGGCAACGCGCTGAAGTGTGATGAAAACGGTAAGTGCGAGAATACTGATTTCGATTTTACCTACACCCAACACACCGCCTGGCTCTCCAGCAAAGGAACGCTAACCATCTTTGACAATGGCGATGGCCGTGGACTCGAACAACCGGCTCTACCAACAATGAAATACTCCCGGTTCGTCGAATATAAAATTGACGAGAAAAAAGGAACCGTTCAGCAAGTTTGGGAATACGGGAAAGAGCGCGGTTATGATTTCTACAGTCCTATCACGTCGGTAATTGAATATCAAAAAGACCGCGACACGATGTTTGGATTTGGTGGTTCTATTAATTTATTTGACGTTGGACAGCCAACCATCGGCAAAATCAACGAAATTGACTACAAAACAAAAGAAGTCAAAGTCGAAATTGATGTCCTTTCCGATAAACCAAACCAAACGCACTACCGCGCATTACTGGTTCGCCCACAACAAATGTTTAAATAATTTCGTTAGATTAAGGATTAATTATGTCATCTAAATGGATTACTTCATTATTTAAAAGCGTGGTATTAACGGCGGCGCTGGTATCACCATTTGCAGCATCGGCTTTTACTGAAGGTACTGACTATATGGTACTGGAGAAACCGATTCCCAATGCTGATAAGACGTTGATAAAAGTATTCAGCTACGACTGCCCATTCTGCTACAAATATGATAAAGCCGTGACCGGCCCGGTGTCAGAAAAAGTTGCCGATCTCGTCGCCTTCACACCGTTTCATCTCGAAACCAAAGGAAAATATGGCAAACAGGCCAGTGAAGTATTTGCAGTAATGATTGCGAAGGATCAGGCCGCAGGGGTCTCATTGTTTGACGCCAAATCACAGTTTAAAAAAGCCAAGTTTGCTTACTACACTGCCTACCACGACAAGAAGGAACGCTGGTCTGACGGTAAAGATCCCGCTTCATTCATCAAAACAGGGCTGGATGCTGCGGGTATGAGTCAAGCAGACTTCGAGAACGCCTTAAAAGAACCCGTGGTCCAGGAGACCTTGGAAAAATGGAAAGCGGCTTATGATGTTGCCAAAATTCAGGGCGTTCCGGCTTACGTCGTCAATGGTAAGTACCTGATCTACACCAAAAGTATCAAATCGATTGATTCCATGGCTGAGCTTGTCAGAGAGCTAGCGACAAAATAAACAGGGAACCGGCTATGGCTTTTATTAAAGGATTGTGGCGAGACTTATGTACCGCACCGGTTGATACCCTGGTGAGATGGCAGGAGCGACGCTTTTTGTGGTTGCTAATGGCTTGTGCCATGGGTGGGTTAATTATTCTGGCGCACTCGTTCTTCCAAATCTATCTCTACATGGCCCCCTGCGAGCAATGTGTATACATCCGCTTTGCCATGTTTGTGATGGTTTTGGGTGGGCTGATCGCGGCAATAAACCCTAAAAACCTTATTCTAAAACTGGTCGGCTGTATTGCGGCATTTTATGGCAGCATTATAGGTATTAAGTTCTCCATCAAACTTAATGGCATTCATTATGCGGTACATAACCCGGACCCGGATTCGCTCTTTGGCGTACAGGGATGTTCCACCGATCCGACATTCCCTTTCAATTTGCCGCTGGCAAACTGGGCTCCAGAATGGTTTAAGCCCACTGGAGATTGCGGCTATGACGCACCTGTCGTTCCTGATGGCGTAGCGCTTAGCAGTGTGCAAAAGTGGTTTGTCGATCTGTACCAGCAGTCCGAAGGCTGGTATCTGCTCCCGCCATGGCATTTTATGAATATGGCGCAGGCCTGCCTGCTCGCTTTTGGTTTGTGTTTAGTGCTGTTGCTGGTAATGAGCGGAGTCTGGGCACTTAAACTGGCCAGAACTAAATAGCCAGGCTGCAATAACAAAAAACCGAAGCCAGAAAACTGACTTCGGTTTTTTTATCCCTACCACGGTTGTCGCGGTAGTCAGCAATTAGCTGGCTTTGCGCTCATGCGCCTGACGGTAGGCCACCAGGTCTTCGATAGTCACTACAGCCATATTATGCTTACCGGCAAATTCGATGCACTCTGGCGCACGGGCCATGGTGCCGTCATCATTGGTCAGTTCGCACAGCACACCGGCTGGTTTAAACCCTGCCAGCGTCATCAGGTCGATGGTTGCTTCAGTATGACCACCGCGGGTCAACACGCCGCCTGCCTGAGCACGCAGCGGGAAAACGTGCCCCGGACGGTTAAGATCGGAAGGTTTTGCGCCATCCTTAATTGCCGCACGCACCGTTGTAACACGGTCTGCTGCGGAAACGCCGGTGGTTACGCCTTCTGCGGCTTCAATGGTCACGGTAAAACCGGTACCGTAAGCGCTGGTGTTATTTTCCACCATCATTGGCAGATCGAGCTGTTTGCGTCGGTCTTCAGTGATGCACAGGCAAACAATACCGCTACCGTGACGGATAGTCAGCGCCATCTGTTCTACGGTCATGGTTTCTGCCGGGAAAATCATATCGCCTTCGTTTTCACGGTCTTCGTCGTCAAGCACCATTACACCGCGTCCTTCACGCAGCGCAGACAGCGCATGTTCAACACGTTCGAAAGGCGTACCAAAAGAGGAAAGTAGCGTCTGATTCATGGTAAAAAAACCTCACTAAAATTATGGTTACCAGAATCAGGGCAGTCTTAGGAGTACCGTCTAAGCGGCAAAAAAATAACGTGAGCGGGTCCATGCCCGACTGGATCGTTACTCTCTCCCATCCGGACTCTAACCGTCGGCCCCGGAATTACACCGGATCTGCTGACCTTTTTGCCGTAACAAAAAGCGCTCGCGGGCTTTCAACATCAGTTGATTTACCGCCGGTGGGGAATTTCGCCCCGCCCTGAGAATAAGCGGGTTAACTATAACGCTATTGATTACCTTCATCAACGCCTTTACTCGTCTTAGCTTCACACAATTCTGGTTTATGCCTGTGCCAGTTCGCACTACAATAGGCAGCAACACGTACCAGTTCAGGGAAACCACAATGATTGACCCGAAAAAAATTGAGCAGATTGCTCGTCAGGTTCACGAGTCGATGCCGAAAGGGATCCGCGAGTTTGGCGAAGACGTCGAGAAGAAAATTCGTCAAACGCTGCAGTCACAGCTGACCCGTCTGGATCTGGTAAGCCGCGAAGAATTCGATGTACAGACTCAGGTTTTATTGCGCACGCGTGAAAAGCTGGCGCTGCTTGAGCAACGTCTGACTGAGCTTGAATCACGTGATAAAACGGCAGACGTTAAGCCTGCCCCCGCGATCCCGTCAGTTGATCCGCAAGAGTAAAAACGACAACGGGCCGCAAGGCCCGTTTTTCTGTTAGTGTTCCAGTTCTAGCTTCCTGGCTTCCGTCGCTTGCTGGCAGTACAGCGCATAGCGTTTGCAAAACCAGCTACGATGTTCTTCATCCATATTCCCGGTTATCGCCTGGATATCAATGGGATGGCCCTCAGCCTGCATCCTGGCAAAACTACGGGCCAGGAAATCGAAATTGTTCAGTGAATACATATTGCTGTTCATGAGCATACCCTCCAGTTATTGAATATCTGCTAAGGCCATATGCTTTTTCTAATTTCAGTATTTCCCTGGATACGAAGTTATTCTGTACATATTGTGCGCAAAAAAACCGCCTGCTTCACAGTTTCCTACGAAATCTAAGAGGGGGATGACCCCCCTTTTCGGATTTAAGGTCACGGTGACACATGTTATTGTAACGACATGTAAAAGTAAGGGGTAAAACCATTACTTTTGATACTGACAGGGAACGCAGTAACAGGAGGAAACAACTTGGTATTATTCACGGATTACAACAGCCCCTACCTGTTTGCTATTTCATTTGTACTACTGATTGGCCTATTAGAAATCATCTCTCTTATTTTCGGTCATTACCTTTCTGGCGCGCTTGATGCGCATCTCGAACATTACGATGCCCTGACCTCCGGCAATATCGGACAGGCATTGCACTATCTCAATATCGGACGGATTCCAGCGCTGATCGTGCTGTGCTTACTCGCTGGCTTCTTTGGACTCTTCGGTATCCTCCTTCAGCATGGCTGGGTCACGTTGTGGCAAGCACCGCTCAGCAATCTGCTGCTCGCGCCGGTGAGCTTTATTTTTGCGTTCTTCGCCGTGCATTACAGCGGGAAAATTATTGCTCCATGGCTACCACGAGATGAAACCACCGCCCTCGCCGAGGATGAGTTTATCGGCAGCATGGCAATTATTACCGGCCATTCTGCGAGTGCCGGAACCCCATGCGAAGGCAAATTTACCGACAAGTTTGGGCAGACCCACTATGTGCTGCTGGAGCCTGAAGCGGGCAAAGAATTCAAAAAAGGAGACAAGGTGCTGATTATTTGCCGACTCTCTGCAACGCGTTACCTGGCCGAGCTAAACCCCTGGCCGACTGTTTTATAATTTTACACAGAGGGACCTTATAGATGGATGATGTTTTTGGCATGTTACCTTCATGGATGTTTACCGCCATTGTCGCGGTGGTCGTCTTAGTCATTATCGGGATTATTTTTGCCCGCCTGTATCGTCGTGCATCTGCTGAACAGGCATTTGTGCGTACCGGCCTTGGTGGGCAAAAAGTGGTGATGAGCGGCGGCGCAATTGTCATGCCTATCTTCCACGAAATCATTCCTATCAACATGAACACCCTCAAACTTGAGGTGAGCCGTTCTACTGTCGACAGTCTTATCACCAAAGACCGTATGCGCGTAGATGTCGTCGTCGCCTTTTTTGTGCGTGTAAAACCGTCTGTTGAAGGGATTGCTACCGCCGCACAGACGCTGGGACAGCGGACGCTGTCACCAGAGGATTTGCGTGTGCTAATAGAAGATAAGTTTGTCGATGCCCTGCGTGCCACTGCGTCGCAGATGACCATGCACGAACTGCAGGATACGCGTGAAAACTTCGTTCAGGGCGTACAAAACACCGTCGCGGAAGACCTGTCCAAAAACGGTCTGGAGCTGGAGAGCGTTTCACTCACCAACTTCAACCAGACCGAAAAAGTCCATTTCAACCCTAACAACGCCTTTGATGCCGAGGGTCTGACCAAGCTGACCCAGGAAACGGAACGTCGTCGTCGCGAACGTAACGAAGTCGAGCAGGACGTAGAAGTTGCCGTCCGTGAGAAAAATCGTGATGCGCTGTCGCGTAAGCTGGAGATCGAGCAGCAGGAAGCCTTCATGACGCTCGAGCAGGAGCAGCAGGTGAAAACCCGCACGGCCGAGCAAAACGCCAAAATTGCCGCCTTTGAAGCCGAGCGCCATCGTGAAGCTGAACAGACGCGTATCCTTGCCGAACGTCAAATTCAGGAAACAGAAATCGATCGCGAGCAGGCGGTTCGTTCAAGAAAAGTCGAGGCCGAGCGTGAAGTTCGCATCAAAGAGATCGAACAGCAGCAGGCAACAGAGATCGCCAACCAGACCAAGTCCATCGCCATTGCCGCCAAGTCCGAACAGCAGTCTCAGGCTGAAGCACGCGCTAACGATGCGCTGGCCGATGCGGTTCGTGCCCAGCAGAACGTAGAAACCACCCGCCAGACCGCAGAAGCGGATCGTGCCAAACAGGTGGCGTTGATTGCCGCAGCTCAGGATGCGGAAACCCAGGCCGTTGAGCTGACCGTGCGCGCGAAAGCGGAGAAAGAAGCGGCAGAATTGCAGGCGGCAGCGATTGTTGAACTAGCCGAGGCAACGCGGAAAAAAGGTCTGGCAGAAGCAGAAGCACAACGCGCACTTAACGATGCCATCAACGTGCTTTCCGATGAACAGACCAGCCTGAAATTTAAGCTGGCGCTGCTGCAGTCCCTGCCAGCGGTTATTGAGAAATCCGTCGAGCCAATGAAGTCTATCGATGGGATCAAGATTATTCAGGTTGATGGTCTCAATCGCGGCGGCGCAGTCGGTGAAGTAACCGCAGGTAACGTAAACGGTGGGAATCTCGCAGAGCAGGCATTATCCGCAGCCCTTTCCTATCGTACACAAGCGCCGCTGATCGACTCGCTGTTAAATGAAATTGGCTTGTCCGGCGGTTCGCTGTCGGCACTGGCCGAGCCGCTGAAAAACAGTCCACAGCCTGTTGAGAAAACGACTGAACAATAAGAAACAGAAATGCCGGATGGCAACGCTTACGCGTTTTATCCGGCCTACAATCTCGTCGGCCGGATAAGGTGTTTACACCGCCATCCGGCAAACTTTTCAGGTGTTATTTATCGCTATCTTTCTGGATCTTCTTGATGATATTTGTCGTGGAGCAGCCATCTTCGAAGTTCAGCACCAGCACTTCACCGCCGTTCGCCCACACCTCTTCACTACCCGCAATCTGCTCCGGCTTATAGTCGCCGCCTTTGACCAGCAGATCCGGCAGAATGCCAGCAATCAGACGCTGCGGCGTATCTTCTTCAAAAGAGACCACCCAGTCGACGGATTCCAGCGCGCCCAGTACGATCATACGCTGTTCCAGCGGGTTGACCGGACGCGTTTCACCTTTCAGACGTTTGGTCGAAGCATCGCTGTTGACCGCCACGATCAGGCGATCGCCCAGCTTGCGCGCATTCGCCAGATAGGAAACATGGCCCGCATGCAGGATGTCGAACACACCGTTGGTCATTACCACTTTCTCGCCGCGCTTGCGGGCGCTGGCAACGGCCTGTTTCAGCTCAGATTCGCTCATCACGCCAAAACCAGTATCAGCCCGCCCGCGCACGGCGTTTTCCAGTTCAATCGGAGAAACAGTGGAGGTCCCCAGCTTACCAACGACAACACCGGCTGCGGCGTTAGCAAAATAGCACGCCTCTTCCAGTGAGTTACCCGCCGCCAGCGTCGCCGCCAGCACGCCGATAACCGTATCGCCTGCACCGGTCACGTCATACACTTCCTGCGCCTGCGTCGGCATATGCAGCGGCGATTTGCCCGGTTGCAGCAACGTCATCCCCTGCTCGGATCGCGTGATCAGCAGTGCGGAAAGGTCGAAATCAGCAATCACTTTCATGCCGCGTTCAACCAGTTCATCTTCGCTTTTGCACTTGCCCGCCACCGCTTCAAACTCAGACAGGTTCGGCGTCAGCAGCGTTGCGCCACGGTAGCGTTCAAAATCGGTTCCTTTCGGATCGATAAGCACCGGCACCCCAGCCTTACGCGCCAGAGCAATCATCTGCTGCACGCTTGCCAACGCGCCTTTGGCGTAGTCGGAGAGCACCAGAGCACCGATAGAACCCAGCGCCTGGTTAATACGCTCGTGCAGCGGCTGCGGATCCACACCTTCAAAACCTTCTTCGAAATCCAGGCGAATCAGCTGCTGATTGCGGGAAAGCACGCGCAGTTTGGTGATCGTCGGATGGGTCGGCACGGATACGAAATCACATTTTACGTTTACATCCGTCAGCGTTTTGCTCAGCGCACGCGCCGCGTCGTCAATGCCGGTCAGGCCCACCAGGCGCGAATTCGCTCCCAGAGAGGCAATGTTCATCGCCACGTTTGCTGCGCCACCGGGACGTTCTTCGATGGTATCCACTTTTACCACCGGAACAGGCGCTTCAGGTGAAATACGGCTGGTAGGACCGTACCAGTAGCGATCCAGCATCACATCACCGACAACCATGACTCCTGCACGTTCAAACTCTGGCAGAGTTACTTTCATTCCTGTCTCCTGAGAGATTCTCTGAGTGTCTTAAAATTTGCGCGCGATAATAGCACACTTCACTCGGCACCCAGCCACTTCTGCCAGCTGTCACGCACCAGTGTACGTTCAGCGTCGAAGTGCTCCGGCGCCACATGGCCCGGAAGTTCCTGCAATGCAAGATGGTGAAGTTCATCACGCAACGTCGTATAAGCACGGGTAAGCGCCAGCGCTTCCTGTTCGTCCATAATGTCGTTTTGCGCCAGTAATTCCAGAATGCGCACGTTATCCGACCAGCGCGTCAGCTTCGGTTTTTCATGCGCATAGCGCAGCACCAGATACTGCGTAATAAACTCAATATCTGTGATGCCGCCTTCATCCGCTTTGATATCAAAACGATCGCGATGCTTATTGCCCAAATGGGCACGCATTTTCTCACGCATTTCGCGCACCTCGGTCTGCAAGGTTTTCCCATCGCGGACAAGGGTCATGATATCGCGACGAATCGCATCAAACTGAGAGGTTAACTGCGGGTCGCCGTACACTACGCGAGCACGCACCAGCGCCTGATGCTCCCATGTCCAGGCTTCGTTACGCTGATAATCGGCGAAAGCATCAGCTGATGTCACCAGCATTCCCGCCGCCCCTGACGGACGCAAACGCGCATCCACTTCGTACAAAATACCGGACGAAGTACGGGTACTGAAGAGGTGCATAATGCGCTGCGCCAGACGCAGATAGAACTGTCGCCCGTCAATCTCACGCTCACCGTCCGTCATCACGTCCATCGGACAGTCATGCAGGAAGATCAAATCGAGATCCGAGCTGTACCCCAGCTCCCAACCGCCCAGTTTGCCATAGCCGACGACGGCAAAACCACGCCCCTCGCGTTCGCCAAGATGAGTGGGTTGACCGTAGCGTGCGACCATCTGCGTCCACGCCTGCTGGACTACCGCATCAATAATAGCTTCCGCCAGCCAGGTTAAATGATCGCTCACCTTCATCACCGGCAGTGTACCGGCGATATCGGCCGCGGCAATACGCAGTAGCTGCGTTTGCTTAAACTGGCGCAGAGCCTCCAGTTGCTGCTCTTCGTCATCTTCCGGCACGCGCAGCAAATACTGGCGCAGCTCATCACGGTAAGCATCCGTCGCGGTGGGTTGATACAGGGTGTTCGGATCCAGCAGTTCATCGAGCAACAGCGGATACCGCGCCAGCTGGCTGGCGACCATCGGCGAGGCCGCACAGAGCGAAATCAGATGCTTCAGCGCCCCGGGGAATTCGCTTAGCAGTTCCAGATAGGTCGTACGGGTAACAATCCCCACCAGCAGAGGGGTAATGCGCGATAGCGGGACTGAGGCGTCGTCACGCGTACAGACATCGCTCAGCAGATGCGGCATTAAATGATCCAGCACCTGGCGTCCGCGTGGGCCAATGGTGCGTTTATCCAGCTCTTTACGGAAATCAGCAATCAGAGACAGCACGCGTCGGCGATCGTCATCAGCCAGATGCGTCAGCACCGGCGTGGTGTCATCTTCCTGTAATGCATCCTGCCACAGTTCGCGCCACTGTTCTGAAAGCGACTCTTCCTGAGTTTCGGCCTCGTCATCGCCAATCAGCTCGTTAAATACCCGGCGCACGTTGTCCATATGATTGGCCAGCACATCAGTTAATTGCTGCCAGTCATCAACGTTCATCCCCCACGCCAGCCGCGCGCGATTCAGTTCATCGCCTGGCAGCGTTTGGGTCTGTTCATCATTGATGCTTTGCAGTAGGTTTTCCAGGCGGCGTAAATAGAGATAGGCTGCTCGCAGTTGTTCCGTATCGGTATCAGACAGCAGGTGCAGCGCATTGATGGCACTCAGCGTCGGTAACAGCGAGCGGGATTGCAGCGACGGTTCACGCCCGCCGCGAATCAGCTGGAATACCTGTACGATAAATTCGATTTCACGAATACCGCCCGCCCCCAGCTTGATGTTGTCTTTCAGGCCACGGCGGCGCACTTCTCGGGCAATCATCCCTTTCATGTTACGCAGCGACTGGATCACGCTGAAATCAATATAGCGACGGAAAACAAAAGGCCGCAGCATGGCACGAAGCTCGCTGACATAAGTGCCGTCGGCATCGCCCATAATGCGGGCTTTGACCATCGCATAGCGTTCCCAGTCGCGCCCTTGCTCCTGGTAATAATCCTCAAGCGCAGAGAAGCTCAGTACCAACGGACCGCTGTCGCCAAACGGGCGTAAACGCATATCCACCCGATAGACAAACCCATCCATTGTGGGCTGATCTAATACCTTGATGAGCCGCTGGCCCAAACGGGTAAAGAACTGGGCGTTATCCAGCTCGCGGCGCCCGCCCTGCGTACTGCCGTGCTCAGGCCAGGCAAAAATCAGGTCGATATCGGAGGAAAAATTCAGCTCGCCGCCGCCCAGTTTCCCCATGCCTAAAATCAGCAGCGGCTGCGCCACACCTTCAGGATTACAGGGCGTACCCCATTCGCGACAGCAGGCAGCGTATAACCAGTCGCGCGCGGCGACGATCAACGTTTCAGCCAGATGGCTTAGCTGCTGCAAAATACTCTCTTCGGTCACCAGCGACAGCGTCTGTGCCCAAGCGATACGCACCATGATACGTCGGCGAAACAGGCGTAGCTCACGCATCAGCGTGTTTTCATCGCTGACGTCAGCCAATGTTTGCTGTAACCAGTCGGCATAGTGTTGCCATTCATCCGCCAGGGGGGGGGTGCTTTCCAGCTCAGCCAGCCATTCAGGATGGGCAATAATGCTGTCACGGACAAAATCACTGAATGTAAGTACTGACTTCGCCTGAACGCTAAGCGAGGACTCAGATATTGCTGCTGGCAGCCGCTCAACAACGGTCGGCCAGTACTGCTGTAACGGTGAAGAGAGCTGCTTCATTTACGGGTTATCCTTTGAATGGTGCCGGATGGCGGCGTTTAGCCTTATCCGGCCTACATGACAGTTACACACATCGCGTAGGCCTGATAAGCGCAGCGCCATCAGGCATCCCGGCCTCGGCCCTGATTATCGTTTTCCGCTGTGCAGCCAGAAAGGTTCCAGCGCAATCGCCTCATTGCGGAAGTGTTCAATTTCAATATATTGATTGGCCGCAATGGCGTGACGCAAACCCTGCCAGTTGGCGATCCATTCTGATGCGACATTTTCGTCGTAGTATCCCGCCAGCATCAGCATGCTATCAATGTTGCGCGTCAAACGAGGAAGCTGATCGGCGTACTGATCGCCCAGCGGCTGCGCAAAAGCGGTCTTCAGCTCAGCGGCATGGCGTGAAAGATGGGTATCAGAGAAACGCTTAAAGGAGTCGGCAATTTTTCCCTGCGCCTTCGCATCAAGGAACGGCTGCCATCCTTTGGTCACCAGCCATTCGGTCAGCGCCAGCTTGGCCATTGCCGTTTGCGTGCTGTAAACCGCCGATACAGCAGAAACGTCCGACAAAATGATCGCTTCCGACTGGGTCAACAAATCACGTAAGTGAGCGCTCGCTTTTCGCGGTACATTACCGCCAAACAGCATCAGAATGTGACGCACCAGGCCCATAGCCGCCAGCACCTCGGCTTTCGCCCCTTTAACGCCGCGCACCCACAGCTCTTCATGGTACTGCCACTGTGATAATGCCAGCTCCAGCGCCGCTTCCAGCCCCTGCTCAATACTCGCTTTCGCCGGAACTTTCAAAATGCGTGTCGGTTTGAGTTCGCGCGGCGCATTCCCCTGAGCAAGGTGATAACCGCGCGCTGCTTTGCTCAAGCTACCCTGGCGTAAACCGGTTTGCGAAACCAGCTGGTTTGCCAGCTTCAGTACCGCACGGGTATCGCCGCTTAGCAGTTCAAGTTCAAGTTCAAGCTCACAGATAGGTTCTGCAAACTCGCCCGCTTTCACCTCCCCCAGATCGAGGGCCATTTCAATCCGGCTGCCATCAACATCAACCAACCATTTCTCACGGTAAAAATCGGTGCTGAACAACGGCTGCACTTGAGAAGCAAGTTCAGCAGGCAGCTCGCCATCAGGCCAGACTTCCGTTGGGAACAAGGTGAGGTCCAGCTCAGGCGCGTTTAGCGCAACGTTATATTCCGGCCGTTGGTGCAGTCCGCCCGTCACGCGTCCGGCAATTTTCATGGTCATTTCGTAATGACCATTTTCACCGCGAATACGCAGCCCCATATCGTGACCACGCAACCACGCATCCGGTGTTTCGTAGTAGATATTCAGCAACTGGCTGGGCGCATGATGCTCTCCCCCCAGCGTATTCAGATGTTCACGTAGCGCATCTACAGCGTCACTATTGACGATAAATTTTAATTCTATTTCCTGGGCCATGGTCTTGTACTTATGGGTTATGTCACAGTTGAGAAAACTGACTGCGAACTAAGTTCGTTCTTTATGGTCAGTAGATAGTATTTTGCGCCAAATTGCCATGCAACGAGCAATTTGACGGGCGTAAAAGTTTCGAGTGGTGGCAAAAAGGACACAGATGATTCCGATTGATGTCGAATGCTTTGCGTAGAGACACTGATGCCACTACTATCGTTCCACTTTCTATGACAATAACGACAGCCTGATGCCAAAATTACGCCTGATTGGATTAACTTTATTCGCACTTAGCGCCACTGCAGTCTCTCATGCCGAAGAAAAGCGCTATGTCTCTGACGAACTGAACACCTGGGTCCGCAGCGGTCCGGGAGATAATTATCGCCTCGTGGGTACGGTTAACGCCGGCGAGGAAGTCACGCTATTACAGACCGATGCCAACACTAACTACGGCCAGGTGAAAGACAGCACCGGACGTACCGCCTGGATCCCACTGAAAGAGCTGAACAGTACGCCGAGCCTGCGTACCCGCGTTCCCGACCTGGAAAACCAGGTTAAGACCTTGACCGATAAGCTCAATAATATCGATACCACGTGGAATCAGCGCACCGCTGATATGCAGCAAAAGGTAGCGCAAAGCGACAGCGTGATCGACGGGCTGAAACAAGAAAACCAGAAGCTGAAAAACGAGCTTATCGTGGCGCAAAAGAAGGTCAGCGCAGCCAACCTTCAGCTTGATGACAAACAGCGCACCATCATCATGCAGTGGTTTATGTACGGTGGCGGCGTGTTGGGTCTTGGTCTGCTGCTCGGCCTGGTTCTGCCACACATGATCCCAAGCCGTAAACGCAAAGATCGCTGGATGAACTGAATCGCCTTCTCCGCCACACTGACATATGATTAAGGGATCATAGTTTTCAAAAGGAAAGTGGCGTGAAGATTTATCTGGTCGGTGGTGCTGTTCGGGATGCGTTATTAGGGCTACCGATTAAAGATAAAGATTGGGTTGTTGTTGGCGCCACGCCGCAAGAGATGCTCGACGCGGGCTACCAGCAGGTAGGCCGCGGTTTTCCCGTGTTTCTGCATCCGCAAACCCGCGAAGAGTATGCGCTGGCGCGTACCGAACGTAAGTCAGGCTCGGGGTATACCGGGTTCACCTGCTATGCCGCCGCAGATGTCACGCTGGAGGCCGATCTTCAGCGTCGTGACCTGACCATCAACGCAATCGCCCGCGATGACGACGGGGAGATTATCGACCCGTATAACGGACGCGACGATCTGGAAAACCGTCTGCTGCGCCATGTTTCATCTGCCTTTAGCGAAGATCCGCTGCGCGTGCTGCGCGTGGCACGCTTTGCTGCCCGCTATGCGCACCTCGGTTTTCGGATTGCTGACGAAACCATGACGCTAATGCGTGACATGACCGCCGCTGGTGAACTGGAGCATCTGACACCAGAGCGGGTGTGGAAAGAAACCGAAGGCGCATTAACCACCCGTAACCCACAGGTATTTTTCCAGGTCCTGCGCGACTGCGACGCACTGCGCGTCCTGTTTCCGGAAGTGGATGCTTTGTTTGGCGTTCCAGCCCCCGCACAGTGGCATCCGGAAATCGACACCGGCATTCACACGCTGATGACGCTGTCGATGGCAGCCATGTTAAGTCCGGAAGTCGACGTGCGTTTTGCTACGCTGTGCCACGATCTTGGCAAGGCATTGACGCCTAAAGCGCTGTGGCCGCGCCATCATGGCCACGGTCCGGCAGGTGTTAAGCTTGTCGAACAACTGTGCCAGCGCCTGCGCGTGCCGAATGACATCCGTGATTTAGCCAAACTGGTTTCCGAGTTCCACGACCTCATTCATACCTTCCCGATCCTGCAGCCGAAAACCATCGTTAAGCTGTTTGATTCCATCGATGCCTGGCGCAAACCGCAGCGCGTGGAGCAAATCGCCCTCACCAGCGAGGCCGATGTGCGTGGGCGAACCGGTTTTGAAGCGGCAGATTATCCGCAAGGCAGACTGTTGCGCGAAGCCTGGCAGGTTGCGCAGGCGGTGCCAACGAAAGACGTGGTTGAAGCTGGATTCAAAGGTCAGGCAATTCGTGAAGAACTGACCCGGCGTCGCATCGCGGCGGTAGCCAGTTGGAAGGAGCAGCGTTGCCCGAAAGCGTAGACACTGCGTTGCCGAATGCGCTGTGCTTATCCGGCCTACAGGTTCGAAACGGATATAACCCGTAGGCCGGATAAGGCGGAAAGCCGCCATCCGGCACCACGGTAAGACATCAGAAGAACACGACGTAAACGGCAGCCGCCACAATAAAGCGGTAAATCGCAAACGGAATGAACGAGATGCGTTTAATCAGTTGCAGGAAGGTTTTAATCGCCACCAGCGCCACGATAAACGCCGTCACAAATCCGACTGCAAACATCGGGATATCTGATGCGCTGAGGAAAGACCAGCTCTTGTAGAGATCCAGCGCCGTCGCGCCCATCATCATCGGCACAGCCAGCAGGAAGGAGAATTCAGAGGCCGCGTAACGACTCACGCCCATCAGCATGCCGCCAGAAATCGTCGCCCCGGAGCGAGAAAACCCCGGCCACAGCGCCAGACACTGGAAACAGCCAATCATAAACGCCTGGCGATAGGTCATATCATCCAGACCCGGCGCACGCGGTTCTTTCGGCTTCAGGCATTCTGCGGCAATCAGCAGTACACCACCCACCACCAGCGCATACATCACGTTGATCGGGTTAAACAGCGATTTGATGGTGTCGTGGAAGATTAGCCCCAGTACCACGGCTGGAATCATCCCCAACAGGATATGTCCCAGCGTCAACCGACCTTTGCCAGTGCCTTCATGCGGAGCCTTGCCGAAGTGAATGCCGATCAAGCCAAACAGACGTCGCCAGAACATCACCACCACCGCCAGAATAGAGCCCAGCTGAATCACCACTTCAAATGTTTTTGCAGTGTCACCCTCAAAACCCAACAGGTGGCCAACAATAATCATATGGCCAGTACTGGAAACGGGTAAAAATTCCGTCAATCCTTCGACCACACCCAAAATTGCCGCCACCAGCAGCGAGTGCATATCACTCATTAATAAACCCCTAGATAGAGAAACCACGGCAAAAAAGAGCCGACGAAAGGACCCTTTTATACCCGTTTGTTTTAGAAATTATTAAATTAATTATTTTCTTTCAGATTATTGCCACGCTCAATGATAACCCCGACGTTCGCCGCACGGGCTACCGCGCCAGGTTTACTGAGTTTGATCCGTACCCAGGGAGAATTAAAGCGGCTAAGCAGCAGATCCGCCACCTCTTCCGCAACCCGTTCTACCAGCGCAAAGCGCCCACCTTCCACATGATTAACAACCGTTTGAGCAATATCAGCATAGCTCAGGCAATCAGCCACATCATCGCTTTTAGCCGATTTGCGGTTATCCCATGCCATTTCGATATCGAACACCAACCGTTGTTCGATCGTTTGTTCCCAGTCGTAAACACCAATAGTGGTGATTACAGAAAGTTGCTCTATAAATACAATATCCATCACGACCTGCCTGCTTTTTGGCTAACCCGGATACCACTTCCGGCGAAATATGCGTATTATCCACAGAAGTAGCGTTTTACACGACATTTTCAAAACGGAACAGCTTATGAGTGCAATCGCGCCTGGAATGATTATCTTCGCGTACCTCTGTGGCTCAATTTCCAGTGCTATTCTGGTATGCCGCCTTGCTGGATTGCCGGACCCGCGCGACAGCGGCTCTGGGAATCCGGGCGCGACAAACGTGCTGCGCATCGGTGGCAAGGGAGCCGCCGTCGCGGTACTGATTTTCGACGTCCTGAAAGGTATGTTACCCGTCTGGGGTGCCTATGCGCTAGGCGTCAGCCCCTTCTGGCTGGGATTGATCGCAATCGCCGCCTGTCTGGGCCACATTTGGCCGGTATTCTTCGGCTTTAAAGGTGGGAAAGGCGTTGCCACCGCTTTTGGCGCGATTGCGCCGATTGGTTGGGACTTAACCGGCGTGATGGCCGGGACCTGGCTGCTGACCGTCCTGTTGAGCGGCTACTCGTCGTTAGGCGCTATCGTCAGCGCGTTGATCGCCCCTTTTTACGTCTGGTGGTTCAATCCCCAGTTCACTTTCCCCGTGTCCATGCTGTCGTGCTTAATTCTGCTTCGTCACCATGACAACATTCAGCGCCTGTGGCGTCGTCAGGAGCCGAAGATCTGGACCAAGTTGAAGAAAAAACGCGAACGAGACCCCGAGTGAATTTATTGTCGGATAGCGACGCAACGGCGTCTTATCCGGCGTGGGGGATGTGATACCCCTCCACCGGTTTGCCTAATCGGTTCTGACACCACGTCGCCAGAAATTCCACGCACACGCGCAGCTTCACGCTGCGATACAGCGGCTCCTGATAAACCGCCCAGATATTAGCGCTCTGCGCATAGTCCGGCAGCACACGCACCAGTTCACCGCTGGCCAGAAACGGCTGCACATCCCATTCAGAACGCAGCATGATCCCTTTTCCCTGTAGCGCCCACTGCAACACAATCTCACCGCTGTTAGAGGAAAGATGTCCCGCCACCTTGACCGACTTTTTCTCCTGACCATTGTCCAGTTCCCACACCCCGTGAGTCATATCGCGTTCTTTAGTGACCAGACAATCATGACGACTTAATTCCTGTAACGTCATCGGCTCACCGTATTTTTGTAAGTACGGTGGGGCCGCACACAATATTCTTTTGTTTTTCGTTAACAAATGCGCAATATAATAATCCGGTATCTCGTCATTAATACGAATATCCAAATCGATATTATCCTGTGCCAAATCAATTTGCCGATCGTAAAGCTCAAAATGCACCTGTAATTCAGGGTAGCTATGCATCAATTCGGTAATTGCCGGTGCAATATAACTGCGCCCAAAGCCAAAACTACAGCCGATACGAATCATCCCTGCCGGGCGCGTTTTGAGTTGCGTGACGTCATCGACCAGATGCTGATAGCCCGCGAGGATCGCCTGCGCATGTTCATAGCAACGTTGACCACTCTCCGTGAGCGCTACACCACGCGCAGAGCGGCTTAGCAGCGTCGTCCCCAGCGCGGACTCTAGGATCTGAATGCGTTTCGTCACAAACGCCGGCGTTTGCCCCAGCGTCGCGGCGGCGGCGCTGAAGCTACCACTATGCACAATTTCAACCAACACCTGCAGGTCTTTCGCCAGGGGATACGTGTTCAGCATGATCGGTCTATCCGTAATGTTGTTCACCGCAGTGTAATTCTCTCATGCGTCTTAAACCCTGCCTTTGCGCAATTTTTATTGCCTTATCCGGACATCATTCACGAACTGTTAATTAGATATTCACAGTGGCAAATAATATTAATCCACATTTTTAGTGGTAGTTTGTGGCGGAGAATTTATTTCCAGATAAATAAAAGAACTGGAGTTAACAAGATGAGCAATCAAAATAACCAAAATGCGATAAATACGCTGACTAACATTGTCGCTGATTTTACCGCCATGATTTCTACCCGCATGCCCGATGACGTCGTGGATAAATTAAAACAGCTGCGTGAAGGCGAAACCTCGCCGATGGGTAAAATCATCTACCACACCATGTTTGACAACATGCAGAAGGCTATCGACCTGAACCGCCCAGCCTGTCAGGACACCGGCGAGATTATGTTCTTCGTGAAGGTCGGTTCCCGTTTTCCGCTCCTCGGCGAACTGCAAAGCATTCTGAAGCAGGCCGTTGAAGACGCCACGGTAAAAGCGCCTCTGCGCCATAACGCGGTCGAGATTTTTGACGAAGTGAATACCGGCAAAAATACAGGTACCGGTGTGCCGTGGGTCACCTGGGACATCATCCCCGATAACGATGACGCGGAAATCGAAGTCTACATGGCAGGCGGCGGCTGTACGCTGCCGGGACGCTCGAAAGTGTTAATGCCTTCTGAGGGCTACGAAGGCGTGGTGAAATTTGTTTTTGAAAATATCTCCACGCTGGCAGTCAACGCTTGTCCGCCGGTGCTGGTGGGCGTAGGTATTGCCACCTCCGTAGAAACCGCCGCCGTTCTTTCTCGTAAAGCGGTGCTGCGCCCTATCGGCTCACGTCATCCGAATCCGAAAGCGGCCGAACTGGAACTGCGTCTGGAAGAAGGACTTAACCGTCTGGGCATTGGTCCACAAGGATTGACCGGTAATAGCTCGGTGATGGGCGTGCATATCGAATCCGCCGCGCGCCACCCGTCGACTATCGGCGTTGCCGTCTCTACCGGCTGCTGGGCCCACCGTCGCGGCACGCTATTGGTTCATGCTGACCTCTCCTTCGAAAACCTGTCTCACACCCGGAGCGCGTTATGAAAAAGATCCTCACAACCCCGATCAAAGCCGAAGATCTGGCAGACATTCGCGTTGGCGATGTCATTTACCTGACCGGTACGCTGGTGACCTGCCGTGACGTTTGCCACCGCCGCCTGATCGAACTGAAGCGCCCGATTCCTTATGACCTGAACGGCAAAGCCATTTTCCACGCGGGCCCGATCGTACGTAAGAACGGTGATAAATGGGAAATGGTTTCCGTCGGCCCAACCACCAGCATGCGTATGGAAGCGTTTGAGAAAGACTTTATCGAACAGACTGGCGTCAAACTGGTGGTCGGCAAGGGCGGCATGGGACCGCTGACGGAAGAAGGCTGCAAGCAGTTTAAAGCGCTGCACGTCATCTTCCCGGCAGGCTGCGCGGTCGTGGCGGCAACCCAGGTTGAGGAGATCGAAGAGGTGCACTGGACGGAACTCGGCATGCCGGAGTCCCTGTGGGTGTGTCGGGTAAAAGAGTTCGGCCCGCTGATCGTTTCCATCGATACCCACGGCAATAACCTGATCGCTGAAAACAAAAAGCTGTTCGCTGAACGTCGCGACCCTATCGTCGATGAAATCTGCGAGCACGTGCATTACATCAAATAACCCTCCCGGAGAGGCGCTACGCCTCTCCCCTTTCGTAGGGATACAACAATGGCACCTTTAGCTGGTTGGTGGCGATACCTGGCTCCGCTGGTGGTCATCGCCATTATTGCTGTTCTACCCGTCCCCACCGGTCTTGAGAGCCACACTTGGCTCTATTTTGCCGTCTTTACCGGTGTGATTGTCGGGCTTATTCTGGAACCTGTACCGGGCGCGGTAGTGGCGATGATTGGCATTTCGATCATCGCCGTCCTTTCACCGTGGCTGCTGTTCAGCCCGGAGCAACTCGCGCAGGACGGTTTTAAATTTACCGCCAAATCGCTGTCGTGGGCGGTATCTGGCTTTTCAAACTCGGTCATCTGGCTGATCTTCGCGGCCTTTATGTTTGGTACTGGCTATGAGAAAACCGGACTCGGTCGGCGAATCGCGCTGATGCTGGTGAAAAAGATGGGGCATAGGACGCTGTTTCTCGGCTATGCGGTGATGTTCTCCGAACTTATCCTCGCTCCCGTCACACCTTCCAACTCCGCGCGTGGGGCCGGAATAATCTACCCGATTATCCGCAACCTGCCGCCGCTGTATAACTCACAGCCCAATAGCGCCAGTTCACGCTCCATTGGCTCATACATCATGTGGATGGGCATTGTCGCCGACTGCGTCACCAGCGCTATTTTCTTAACGGCGATGGCGCCGAACCTGCTGTTGATCGGTCTGATGAAAGGCGCGTCCCACACCGCGCTGAGCTGGGGTGACTGGTTCTTAGGCATGCTGCCGCTGAGCATTTTACTGGTGCTGATCGTGCCGTGGCTGGCGTACGTGTTGTATCCACCGGTGCTGAAATCCGGTGATCAGGTTCCACGCTGGGCGGATACCGAACTAAAAGCGATGGGACCGCTCTGCGCTCGCGAGAAAAAGATGCTGGTGCTGATGGTCGGCGCGCTGGTGCTGTGGATCTTCGGCGGCGATTATATTGACGCTGCGATGGTCGGATACAGCGTGGTGGCGTTGATGCTGGTGCTGCGCATCATTAGCTGGGATGACATCGTCAGCAATAAAGCCGCATGGAACGTCTTTTTCTGGCTGGCCTCGCTGATCACGCTGGCCACCGGGCTCAATAACACCGGTTTTATTACCTGGTTCGGCAAGCTGCTGGCAAATGGGCTGAGCGGTTATTCGCCGATGATGGTGATGGTGGCGCTTATCGTGGTGTTCTATCTGCTGCGCTACTTCTTTGCCAGCGCCACGGCGTATACCTCCGCCCTCGCACCGATGATGATTGCCGCCGCGCTGGCAATGCCGGAAATCCCGCTACCGGTCTTCTGCCTGATGGTCGGCGCCGCCATTGGTCTGGGCAGCATTCTGACCCCGTACGCCACCGGCCCTAGCCCTATCTACTACGGCAGCGGCTATTTACCAACGGTGGATTACTGGCGACTCGGTGCTATTTTTGGCCTGATTTTCCTCGTGCTACTGGTGATTACCGGTCTGGTCTGGATGCCCCTCGTTTTACTGTAAAACCCTGGTGGGGCGGCGTATTGTCGCCCCTTTATCCATAAGCTTCTCATATGATCGATTTCCCGATGCGCTGAGGCATACTTTTTTGTATGCAAACACCCTCATGCTGATAGGGGAAACGCTCTGGACACGGTTGCGCACGAGACACTCACACGGGGCTGGCAGGCCGAACTGGATCTGCATTTCACCTGCACCGGGCACAAAACGGTGCTCGCCTCGGCGCGTCATCATGGTCCATTGACGGTTCAACGCCCGTTTTACCCGGAAGAGGACGTTTGCCATCTCTATTTGCTTCATCCACCGGCGGGGATCGTCGGCGGGGATGAGCTCCATATCGCCGTAACGCTCGACGAAAACAGCCACGCGTTAATCACCCAGCCTGGCGCGGGAAAGTTTTACCGCAGCCGTGGACCGCAGGCATTGCTGCGCCAGCATTTTACCCTCGCACCCCACGCGACGCTGGAGTGGCTGCCGCAGGATACGATCCTCTTTCCCGGCGCCAACGCCGCTATTCAGACCGTCTTTCATCTGACATCCGCAAGCCGCCTGCTGGCCTGGGATCTGCTGTGTCTTGGCCGACCGGTTATGCAGGAGACCTTCAGTTACGGCACGCTGCAAAACCGCCTGGAAGTATGGCGAGATGGGCAGCCACTGCTGATAGAACGCTTGCAGTTGCAGGAGGGGAATCTGAGCGGCGTCGCACATCATCCCTGGGTCGGCACGTTGCTGTGTTATCCGGCCAGCGAACATATGCTCGAGGGCACGCGGGAGCGGCTTACGGCGCTTGGCGATTACGCCGGGGCAACGCTTAACGATTCGTTGCTGACAATCCGTTTTCTTGCTAACGACAACCTGGTTGTCCAGCGCGTTATGCGCGACATCTGGCAATTTCTGCGCCCGCTGCTGACACATAAAGCGCCCGTACTCCCGCGAATCTGGCAAACCTAAGAGAACCCTAATGGAACTGACTCCCAGAGAAAAAGACAAGCTGCTGCTGTTTACCGCCGCGCTGGTGGCGGAACGTCGCCTGGCCCGCGGGCTGAAGCTGAACTACCCGGAATCGGTGGCGCTAATTAGCGCTTTCATCATGGAAGGGGCGCGGGACGGGCAAACCGTGGCCGCGCTGATGGAAGACGGGCGTCACGTCCTGCGCCGCGATCAGGTGATGGAAGGCGTACCGGAGATGATCCCGGATATTCAGGTTGAAGCCACATTTCCGGACGGATCGAAGCTGGTCACTGTCCACAATCCGATCGTCTAAGGAGCAGCAATGATCCCAGGTGAATATCAGATCGCAAAAGGCAATATTGCGCTTAATCAAGGGCGGGAGATCTGCACGATCGTGGTGGAAAATCATGGCGACAGACCCATCCAGGTGGGATCGCACTATCACTTTTACGAAGTGAACCCGGCGCTGCGCTTTGACAGGCTGGCTGCACGCGGTTTTCGTCTGAACATTGCTGCGGGCACAGCGGTGCGTTTTGAGCCGGGACAAAAACGCGAAGTCGAACTGGTGCGCGTTGCTGGTGCACAAAGGATCGTGGGTTATCGCAGCGAAGTGATGGGCGCACTGGAGGCAGATAATGAGTGACATTTCCCGGCAGGCGTACGCCGACATGTTTGGCCCAACCACAGGCGATAAAGTGCGCCTGGCGGATACCGACCTGTGGATCGAGGTGGAACAAGACTTCACCACCTACGGCGAAGAGGTCAAATTCGGCGGCGGAAAAGTGATCCGCGACGGCATGGGCCAGGGACAAATGCGCGCCGATGCATGCGTGGATCTGGTGATCACCAACGCGCTGATCGTCGATCACTGGGGGATCGTGAAAGCGGATATCGGCATCAAAAACGGCAGGATCTTCGCTATCGGCAAAGCAGGTAATCCCGATATTCAACCCAACGTCACGATCCCGATAGGCGTGGGAACTGAAGTCATTGCCGGGGAAGGCAAGATCGTCACCGCGGGGGGCGTGGATACGCATATTCACTGGATCTGCCCACAGCAGGCGCAGGAGGCGCTGGTTTCTGGCGTGACGACGATGATCGGCGGCGGCACCGGTCCGGCCGCAGGAACCAACGCCACCACCTGCACACCGGGCCCCTGGTACATCGCGCGCATGCTGCAGGCGGCAGATGCGTTGCCGGTTAACATTGGTTTGCTGGGCAAAGGCAATGGCTCAAACCCAGACGCCCTGCGCGAGCAAATCAGCGCGGGTGCAATTGGCCTGAAAATCCATGAAGACTGGGGCGCCACGCCTGCCGCTATCGACTGCGCGCTGACTGTGGCCGACGAAATGGACATCCAGGTCGCGCTGCACAGCGATACGCTCAATGAGTCCGGTTTCGTTGAAGATACGCTGGCGGCAATTGGCGATCGCACCATTCATACCTTTCACACCGAAGGCGCGGGCGGCGGCCATGCACCGGATATCATCACCGCCTGCGCGCATCCGAATATTCTGCCCTCCTCCACTAACCCGACGCTGCCCTATACCGTCAACACCATCGACGAGCATCTCGACATGCTGATGGTTTGCCACCACCTCGATCCGGATATCGCCGAAGACGTGGCCTTTGCCGAATCCCGCATTCGCCGGGAAACAATCGCTGCCGAAGATGTGCTGCATGACATTGGCGCGTTTTCCCTGACCTCATCCGATTCACAGGCGATGGGGCGCGTTGGCGAAGTGATCCTGCGTACCTGGCAGGTGGCGCACCGCATGAAGGTTCAGCGTGGCCCGTTGGCAGAAGAAACCGGTGACAACGACAACCTGCGCGTTAAACGCTACGTCGCCAAATACACCATCAACCCGGCATTAACCCACGGTATAGCCCATGAAGTCGGTTCCGTTGAGCCAGGCAAACTGGCCGATCTGGTGCTGTGGTCGCCCGCCTTTTTTGGCGTAAAACCGGCGACGATCGTCAAGGGCGGGATGATCGCCTGCGCGCCAATGGGCGATATCAACGCCTCGATCCCCACCCCGCAGCCGGTGCATTACCGCATGATGTTCGGCGCGCTTGGCGCGGCGCGGCACCACACCCGGCTGACCTTTATTTCGCAGGCCGCTGACGCGCAAAACATCCCGCAGCAGCTCAATCTGCAAAGCGCTATCGCCGTCGTCAAAGGCTGTCGGACAGTGAAAAAGGTCGACATGATCCACAACGGCCTGCAACCCAATATCACCGTCGATGCTCAGACTTACGAGGTGCGTATTGATGGCGAACTTATCACCAGCGAACCGGCAGATGTTTTGCCGATGGCGCAACGCTATTTTCTGTTTTGAGGAGTGACGATGATCTATCTGACCCAACGCCTTGACCACGCTCACCGCGTTACTGCAAGCGTCACGCTGCCCATTGATATCCGGGTAAAAAGTCGCGCCAGGGTAGCACTGAACGACGGTCGCGAAGCCGGGCTAATGCTACCGCGTGGTTTGCTGCTGCGCGGTGGCGATCTGCTAAGTACCGACGATGGCAGCGAAGTGATCGAAGTGATCGCCGCACCGGAGTCGGTTTCCGTGGTGCGCTGCGCCGATCCTTTCCTGCTCGCCAAAGCCTGTTATCACCTCGGTAATCGCCACGTTCCGCTGCAAATCCTGCCGGACGAACTGCGCTACCATCACGATCATGTGCTGGACGACATGCTGCGCCAGTTCAACCTTGAGGTGACGTTCGCCCAGTTGCCGTTTGAACCTGAAGCAGGCGCTTATGCCAGTGAATCACACGGGCATCACCACGGCCATGCGCACTGATGCATAACAGCCAACAGCTACGTCTGATGCAGCTCGCCAGCAGCGCGCTCCCGGTAGGGTCATTTACCTGGTCCCAGGGTCTGGAGTGGGCGGTGGAAATCGGCTGGGTGAAAAGCGTCGATGACTTCTCTGCCTGGCAAATCCAGCAGATGGAGCAGAACTTTTTTACCGTTGACCTACCGCTGCTGGCGAGACTGTATCGCGCCTGCGAGCAGGACGATCTCGACGCAGCACGCCGCTGGAGCGCTTACCTGCTGGCCTGTCGCGAAACCCGCGAACTGCGGGATGAAGAACGCAGTCGGGGTGCGGCGTTTACGCGGCTGGTCACCGACTGGGAGGCGGATTGCTCGCGAGAATGGCGCACCCTCTTTGTCGACAGCCAACTCTGCGGCATGGCCTGGCTGGGCGTACGCTGGAAAATTCCGCTGACGGAGCTGGCGTTAAGCCTCGGCTACAGCTGGATTGAGAGCGCTGTCATGGCTGGCGTCAAGCTGGTTCCTTTTGGACAACAGGCGGCCCAGCGTTTGATTATTGCGCTCTGCGATCGCTATGCGCAGGGTTTGGCACAGGCGCTGACGTGTCCTGACACCAGCCTCGGCTCCGCAACGCCGTTGGCCGCTATCGCGTCTGCCCGGCATGAAACCCAATATTCCCGATTATTCCGCTCCTGAGGAGAAAAAATGAGTAACTACAAACATCCCTTGCGTGTGGGCGTTGGTGGCCCGGTTGGCTCGGGCAAAACGGCGCTGCTGGAAGCGTTATGCAAAGCCATGCGCAGCAGCTATCAATTGGCGGTAGTGACCAATGATATCTACACCAAAGAAGATCAGCGCATTCTCACCGAGGCGGGCGCACTGGAGCCAGAGAGGATCGTTGGTGTGGAAACCGGTGGCTGCCCGCATACCGCCATCCGCGAAGATGCGTCGATGAATCTGGCCGCCGTAGAAGCGCTGAGCGAGAAATTCGGCAATCTGGATCTGATTTTTGTGGAAAGCGGCGGCGATAACCTGAGCGCCACCTTTAGCCCGGAACTCGCGGATCTGACGATCTATGTGATCGATGTTGCCGAAGGCGAGAAGATCCCGCGTAAAGGCGGTCCGGGGATCACCAAATCCGATTTTCTGGTGATCAATAAAACCGATCTTGCCCCTTACGTCGGCGCATCGCTGGAGGTGATGGAGCGCGATACCTTGCGCATGCGCGGCGAGCGTCCATGGACGTTTAGTAATTTAAAATCTGGAGAAGGCCTGGACAAAATTATCGCGTTTCTGGAAGAGAAAGGAATGTTGCGGATGTAGTGAGAGCTATCGCCGGGCGGCGGATTCGCCTGACCCGGCCTACGGTTTTGTAAGCCCGGTAAACGCAGCGCCACCGGGCAAAAAAAACTTATGCTGCCGGTAATTCCGCCAGCGGCCAGCGTGGGCGCACGGTCACGCCAAGATCCGCCGTTGCACCCGCTTTAAAGCGCACCATGCCCGCGTAGGCGATCATCGCCCCGTTATCGGTACAAAATTCCGGACGCGCGTAAAACACTTCGCCACGACGTTTTTGCATCATCTCAGCCAGCTTTGCGCGCAGCGTACGGTTCGCACTCACGCCTCCCGCCATCACCAGACGTTTAAAACCGGTTTGATCCAGCGCGCGTTTGCACTTGATCATCAGCGTATCAACCACCGCATCTTCAAACGCTCGGGCGATATCAGCGCGGGTCTGATCGTCATTTTCGTTATTACGAATGGTATTCGCAGCGAAGGTTTTCAAACCTGAGAAGCTGAAATCCAGCCCCGGACGGTCAGTCATCGGACGCGGGAAGACAAAACGTTTTTCAACGCCTTGTGATGCCAGCTTTGACAGCATTGGGCCACCAGGATAATCCAATCCCAGCAGCTTGGCGGTTTTGTCGAACGCTTCACCGGCAGCATCATCAATCGATTCGCCCAGCAATTCATACTGACCGATACCGGTGACGCTGATCAGCTGCGTGTGGCCGCCGGAAACCAGCAGCGCGACGAACGGGAATGCAGGGGGATTATCTTCCAGCATTGGCGCCAGCAGATGCCCTTCCATGTGGTGCACAGGAATTGCCGGTACGCCCCAGGCGAACGCCAGCGAACGTCCTACGGTTGCGCCAACCAGCAGCGCACCAACCAGACCAGGACCTGCGGTATACGCCACCGCATCGATCTCTTTTGCCGTCAGTCCCGCTTCTTTCAGCGCGGCCTGGATCAACGGTACGGTTTTACGTACGTGATCGCGCGAGGCCAGTTCAGGCACTACGCCGCCGTAGTCAGCATGTAATTTCACCTGACTATACAATTGGTTGGCTAAAAGACCTTTTTCATCGTCGTAAATGGCGATGCCGGTTTCATCGCAGGATGTTTCAATACCCAGTACACGCATGACTTGTTTTACCTCGCTCTATTACCGCGCAGTGTAGGACCAATGCGGGTTGATGTAAAACTTTGTTCGCCCCAGGAGTTTCGCTCGTGTATACTCCTTGTCCTTATAAAAGTCCCTTTCAAAATCGCGTCGGTGCTTTACAAAGCAGCAGCAATTGCAGTAAAATTCCGCACCATTTTGAAATAAGCTGGCGTTGATGCCAGCGGCAAACCGAATTTATTAAAGGTGAGAGTTACATGCCGGTAATTAAAGTACGTGAAAACGAGCCGTTCGACGTAGCACTGCGTCGCTTCAAGCGTTCATGCGAAAAAGCAGGTGTTCTGGCGGAAGTTCGTCGTCGTGAGTTCTATGAAAAACCGACTACCGAACGTAAGCGCGCTAAAGCTTCTGCTGTGAAACGTCACGCGAAGAAACTGGCTCGCGAAAACGCACGCCGTACTCGTCTGTACTAATCCATTGAGAGCCAAAGCTCTCAATTCAGACTGAGTTGTAGTTGTAAGGCCGTGCTTCCGGAAGGAATGCGCGGCTTATTTTCGTTTATACACGTCATCATTCAAGCTGCCTCAGTGTTGGCTGCAGTCGCTCACCCCAGTCACGTACTGCTGTACGCTCCTGAGGATTCGCTTCCTTGCCGCCTTGATGCATCCTGAATGATTTTGTGTATATGAGTCATCAAAAAACAGGGGCTTATGGCTGGACGAATTCCTCGCGTTTTTATCAATGACCTGCTGGCAAGAACCGACATCGTCGATCTCATCGACGCGCGGGTAAAGCTGAAAAAGCAGGGCAAAAATTATCACGCGTGCTGTCCGTTCCATAACGAAAAAACCCCCTCTTTCACCGTAAACGGTGAAAAACAGTTTTATCACTGCTTTGGGTGTGGCGCGCATGGCAACGCCGTCGACTTTCTCATGAACTACGACAAGCTCGAGTTTGTGGAAACCGTCGAAGAACTGGCCGCAATGCACAACCTTGAAGTGCCCTATGAAGCAGGCAGTGGCCCCAGTCAGATAGAGCGCCATCAACGGCAAAGCCTTTATCAATTGATGGACGGCCTGAACACTTTTTATCAACAGTCTTTGATGCAGCCCGCCGCTACCCCTGCGCGCCAGTACCTGGAAAAGCGAGGATTAAGTAGCGACGTTATCACCCGTTTTGCTATTGGTTTTGCGCCCCCCGGCTGGGACAACGTCCTGAAACGGTTTGGCGGCAATGCTGAGAATCGCAAATCGCTGGTCGATGCGGGGATGTTGGTCACCAACGATCAGGGACGCAGTTACGATCGCTTCCGCGAACGGGTGATGTTCCCCATTCGCGACAAACGTGGTCGAGTCATTGGTTTTGGTGGACGCGTGCTGGGCGATGCCCTGCCGAAATATCTGAACTCCCCGGAAACCGATATTTTCCATAAAGGCCGCCAGCTGTATGGCCTTTATGAAGCCCAGCAGGATAACGCCGATCCACAGCGCCTGTTAGTGGTAGAAGGCTATATGGATGTGGTGGCGCTGGCGCAATACGGCATTAACTACGCCGTGGCATCCCTAGGGACGTCAACTACTGCCGATCACATCCAACTGTTGTTCCGCGCGACGAACAACGTAATTTGCTGTTACGACGGCGACCGTGCCGGACGCGACGCAGCATGGCGCGCACTGGAAACCGCACTGCCCTATATGACAGACGGACGCCAGCTACGCTTCATGTTTTTACCTGACGGCGAAGACCCCGATACGCTGGTGCGTAAAGAAGGGAAAGAGGCCTTTGAAGCCCGGATGGAGCAGGCGCTGCCGCTCTCCGCGTTTTTATTTAACAGCCTGCTGCCGCAGGTGGATTTGAGTACCCCGGACGGACGCGCACAGCTCAGTACGCTGGCATTACCGCTGATTACTCAGGTACCAGGCGAAACGTTGCGCATTTACTTGCGACAGGAGTTGGGGAACAAGCTCGGCATTCTGGATGACAGCCAGCTTGAACGTTTAATGCCTAAACTGGCAGAAAATGGGGCTTCCCGCCCTGTTCCACAGCTAAAACGTACGACCATGCGTATACTTATAGGGTTGCTGGTACAGAACCCGGGCCTCGCCCCGCTGGTTCCACCGTTAGGCGCACTGGATAGTAATAAGCTGCCTGGACTTGGCTTATTCAGAGAACTGGTCAACACTTGTCTGGCTCAGCCAGGTCTGACCACCGGGCAACTTTTAGAACACTACCGTGGCACAAATGATGCTGCGACCCTTGAAAAACTGTCGATGTGGGACGATATAGCAGATAAAGATATCGCGGAAAAAACCTTCACCGACTCACTCAACCATATGTTTGATTCGATGCTTGAACTGCGCCAGGAAGAGTTGATAGCTCGTGAGCGCACACACGGTTTAAGCAGCGAAGAACGCCGGGAACTCTGGACACTGAACCAGGAACTGGCCAAGAAATAACAGAAAGACAAAAGTATTTAACGGCTTAACTGCCGAATATCGATCGGGAAGCCCCCGACAGCCGCACGGAGAGGCAGCGGCAAAATATAAGTATGCCCTCGTTTTGCCGTTGGCGGTTTTACCGCCCAACACCAATCAAACGAATTAAGTGTGGATACCGTCTTATGGAGCAAAACCCGCAGTCACAGCTGAAGCTTCTTGTCCAACGTGGTAAGGAGCAAGGCTATCTGACCTATGCCGAGGTCAATGACCATCTGCCGGAAGATATCGTCGATTCAGATCAAATCGAAGACATCATCCAAATGATCAATGACATGGGTATTCAGGTGATGGAAGAAGCACCTGATGCCGATGATCTGCTGCTTGCTGAAACCTCCAACAGCACCGATGAAGACGCGGAAGAAGCGGCTGCCCAGGTTCTGTCCAGCGTTGAGTCCGAAATCGGTCGTACGACTGACCCGGTCCGCATGTACATGCGTGAAATGGGTACCGTTGAACTGTTAACCCGCGAAGGCGAAATCGACATCGCTAAACGCATCGAAGACGGGATTAACCAGGTTCAATGCTCCGTTGCCGAATACCCGGAAGCTATCACCTACCTGCTTGAGCAGTACGATCGCGTAGAAGCTGAAGAAGCACGTCTTTCCGATCTGATCACTGGCTTTGTCGATCCAAACGCGGAAGAAGACATGGCGCCAACGGCGACCCACGTCGGTTCTGAACTCTCTCAGGAAGAGATGGATGACGATGAAGACGAAGATGAAGAAGATGGCGACGACGACAGCAGCGATGATGACAACAGCATCGACCCTGAGTTAGCGCGTGAAAAATTCGGTGAACTGCGTACTCAGTACGAAATCACTCGCGACACCATCAAAGCGAAAGGCCGCAGCCATGCTGCCGCGCAGGAAGAAATTCAGAAGCTGTCCGAAGTGTTCAAACAGTTCCGCCTGGTGCCGAAGCAGTTCGACTACCTGGTAAACAGCATGCGCGTCATGATGGACCGCGTGCGTACTCAGGAACGTCTGATCATGAAGCTCTGCGTTGAGCAGTGCAAAATGCCGAAGAAAAACTTCATCACCCTGTTCACTGGCAACGAAACCAGCGAAACCTGGTTCAACGCGGCAATCGCGATGAACAAACCGTGGTCTGAAAAACTGCACGACGTTGCAGATGACGTTCACCGCGGCCTGCAGAAACTGCAGCAGATTGAAGAAGAAACCGGCCTGACCATCGAGCAGGTTAAAGATATCAACCGCCGCATGTCCATCGGTGAAGCGAAAGCCCGCCGTGCGAAAAAAGAGATGGTTGAAGCAAACTTACGTCTGGTTATCTCTATCGCTAAAAAATACACCAACCGTGGCTTGCAGTTCCTGGATCTGATTCAGGAAGGTAACATCGGTCTGATGAAAGCGGTTGATAAGTTTGAATACCGTCGTGGTTACAAGTTCTCCACCTATGCAACCTGGTGGATCCGTCAGGCGATCACCCGTTCGATCGCGGATCAGGCGCGTACCATCCGTATCCCGGTACATATGATTGAGACTATCAACAAGCTCAACCGTATCTCCCGTCAGATGCTGCAAGAGATGGGCCGCGAGCCGACGCCAGAAGAACTGGCTGAGCGCATGCTGATGCCGGAAGACAAGATCCGTAAAGTGCTGAAAATTGCTAAAGAGCCTATCTCCATGGAAACGCCAATCGGCGACGATGAAGATTCGCATCTGGGTGATTTCATCGAGGATACCACCCTCGAGCTGCCGCTGGACTCTGCGACCACCGAGAGCCTGCGTGCCGCAACGCACGACGTTCTGGCTGGCCTGACCGCCCGTGAAGCGAAAGTTCTGCGTATGCGTTTCGGTATCGATATGAACACCGACCACACGCTGGAAGAAGTGGGTAAACAGTTCGACGTTACCCGCGAACGTATCCGTCAGATCGAAGCGAAGGCACTGCGTAAACTGCGCCACCCGAGCCGCTCTGAAGTGTTGCGTAGCTTCCTGGACGATTAATCTCGCCGTATAAGTTCAAACGCCACCGCAAGGTGGCGTTTTTCTTTACATCCCGCGCATGACCAGCGCATCATCCAACTCGCGATACGCCTCCACCAGCTTATCCAGTGTAATCCGGCTCAATCCGCTGGGATTCGGCAATACCCAAATCTGCGTCGCGCCAATGGTCAGCGTCTGTTTTCCCCACTGCGCCCCACGCTGGCTAAGCCCCTGCTCAAATGCCTGCTTCCCAAGGATAGCGAGCGCGGCTGGCTGATATTCTTCTATTTTCTCAATAAGCAGACGACCGCCGCTACGCATCTCTTGTAGCTTCACTTCATTGGCTTGTACCGTTGGTCTGTCGACAAACTTAGTCACGCCGCAGCGGAAGTCCAGCAGGTGCTGTGCCTCTTCAGGTTTAAGCTGGCGATCGGTAAATCCCGCCTGATGGATAACCTTCCAGAAGCGATTAGCGGGGTGCGCAAAGGGGAATCCTGTACCTGCGGAAGAAAGCCCCGGATTGATGCCGCAAAACACCACCCGCAGCTCCGGTGCCAGTATGTCCTTAACCATAATTACTCCGAACAATACATCAGAGGAACCAGTATAACGGACTGAAAATACATTGTTTATAAAAACAGCATCCGTACGCTTATGTCTGGATTGCAACGCAGAGTTACTTTATAATCCACCGCCACGGCCCCTTAGCTCAGTGGTTAGAGCAGGCGACTCATAATCGCTTGGTCGCTGGTTCAAGTCCAGCAGGGGCCACCAAATTTTAGCTTTATAATCATATAATTAAGCCACTCTAGCGAGTGGCTTTTTTGTCATTTTGTTTTCAAGTGGCGATGAAATGGCGGTGGATTTTTTACCACCACTTTCATGAGCACATAAAAAAACCCGCGCGCGGCGGGTCTTTAGAGAAAATTTATCAGAGCCACAATGGCCGCTGACCACTCACCGACGGGTGAGGTGGCGCCGGAATTATTGTTCCCGGTGTAACGATAAAACGTTCTACAGACTCCATCGTTACGAATGTGCAACTGCAATTAATATTCGTACATTGATGGTAACGCTCTTTAGTATTCTCGCTAAGATAGCGACTGGTACGAGCATGCGCTGCATGCTGGCATTTTGGACAATGGAACATGCCACCCCCACACATTCACAAAAAGTGAATTAATAATACTCAGTTATTCACCATTTGAGAATCATTTTCTTCTGATTCATATTCTATGCCAGAAAGCATAACCTCGAGCTCTACAGCCGTCGTGAAGCCATTCCCGCCTAGATTATGGGTCACCTTACTGATTATCCACGACTGGTCATCGATGACGCTCTTAAAGCCCGAGACCCTGACTGGCATTTCGGGATAAATATCTTCCCGTCCGGTTGCCAGCATGATTGAGAACTCCGCAACGCCACGCTGCAATTTATCCCACTTCGCCTGAGCCGCTCGCATCGCTTGCGCCTTTGTCGCGTAAATGGTCGTCAGTGCGAAAATGTTGTCAGCCTCACCGGCCATATATTCACCCTCGCGGGTTTCCTGCTCTTTCTTCTTTTTCGCTGCGGTTTTACTGCTCACGACTTTTGCTTTCTGGTGCTGTAACGCCCGGAGGTGTTGCTCTTTGGGCTTGCGCTTCAGCTTCACCGCTTGCTTTTGCTTCGCCGGTTTTGGGTCTTTGGTGTGCAGCCATTTAGCCGTTACGCCGGTGTAAGCACCACGGTCAGCAATAGCAAACTGATGCCGGTCGCCGTCACTGCGCTGGATAGTAATCTGAGGGATAGCTTTTCCGCTGGCCGTCGTACCACTTCCCGCTTTGAGCATCAGCAATTTACCCGCTTTGACCGATACCGCGCCGCCGTTACGTTCCGCGAGGCGAGTCAGAAATACTGCATCGGATTCCTGCGACTGGTCGATATGCGGAATTTTTATCCCGGTAAGAGAATCCGCGACGCTGGCCGTTAATTTATTCCGGGCGGCTATCGCGCTGACGATAGCGCCGAGTGTGGTGTCGTGCCATGATTCCTCGCGGCGTGAATTGAGCGTTCCGCGAAAATCAGCGCTACGGGCGCGAATGGTCACCGTATCCGGTGCCCCCCGGTGCTCCACCTCATCGACGGTAAATCGCCCCTTACCAACGAGCGCGAAACCTTTCCAGCCGAGATAAAGTGACAGCACAGCGCCACGAATCGGCAGCGCGACAAGCCCGTCAGAATCATCGAGCTCAATGTCGAGCTGGTCAGCTTCAAAGCCCCGGTTATCCGTCATCGAGAGATTAATCAGCCGGTCGCTGATATTGCCGGTGATATCTTTGCTTTCCAGTGTCAGCATAAAATCGGGCGTCAGTGTGGCCCCCGCGCCGGTGATAATATCCAGCATGATTAAGCCCCCACCTTAGACAGCAGATCGCCCGCTTTACCGACCAGACTCTCGGCCTGTTTTCCTATATCGCCATAGACCGCCGCGAGCGATTCATCGACACGGGTCAGTGACAGAGTGAAACTGATTTTTCGTGGCGACCCGTCCTCAAAAAATACCGTGCCGGTCTCCGAGACATTGCTGACAATAAACATCCCGTAAATCCAGCCTGAGCCAGAAATAAGCGGCCATGCTCGCCCCTGCTCGGCCATCGCATAAAGCGTCAGCATCGAAAACTTGCCGCCGGTCAGCTCAGGATACAGGTCACCGCTCAGGGTAATTTTGTCCTCCCCTTCACCGAGATACTGAAATGCGTCACGCTTCCCGACGCGGGAGTTTGACGTCCAGCTATAATCCGCGCTGCGCTGCATACTCTGATAGGGCAACGTCTGACGCATAAAAACAAACATACCTAGTGCCAGCATCATAATCGGTCTCCTTAGTCATGCATCATGCTTGCGCGGGCTTTGGCGCGTTTCTCACGCTCATATTTTTCTAAGGCATCCTGTAAATCATTACCTAACCGACCGCCCGGCATACCGTTTCCCGGCACGTTGATTTGATAGGTTGGCCGACTCTGGTCGATGTAGGTTTTACCGGCGGGTGCCGTGACCGGCTGGTAGCTGTTGTAAGAGCTGATAGCCGGGCTGTAACCATTCTGCGTCGCCGCACTGGCTTTCGCCGCGGTCTGGTCAAGTGAGCTGGATTCTTTGTTGATAACCCCGAGCTTTTCGAGCACCCAGTCAATCCCGCTTCGCAGCTTGTTAAAGGCGTTAAGCGGCATCAACAAAGCATCAGCCAGCGCCTGACCGAACATGACACCAACATTACGGCAACTGTTTAATGTGTCCTGAGTCGCTTTTACCGGCGCTATCAGGGCTTTAAACCACTGCCAGACACCGCGAAGTTTCTCCCCAAGGCCGTCAAAGACGGGTGCCAGCGGCGCGAACATTTCCCCGACCGGCGCAAAGGCGCTCATCAGCCCCTCGATAACACCACCGAAAAAGGCGCTGACCGGCTCCCAGTATTTGCGAATAAGCAGCGCGCCAGCGACAACCGCCGCCGCAACGGCCACGACCGGCCATGTAATCGCACCGATAGCGGCGATAACCCCGCCACTGATTGTCGTAAAGACAGCACCAAGTGCGCCAGCAGCAGCGATGATGGCGTTAATACCGATAATAACCGGCCACGCAACAAGGCCGATTGCCCCTATAACCCCCACAACACCGATAGCCGCCGCTGAAATAACCCCAAGCGTCGTCGCTAGTGATTTATTTTTTTGTATCCAGCCATCAAGTTTTAAAACATACCCAGTCGCCGTTTGTACCAGCTTACGCAAGGATGACTCTTGCTGGTCAAACAGGTCTGTTCCGACCGCCTCATAAGCTGACTGGAACTCTTTAAAGTCGCCCCCGAGGTTGTCTTGCATGACCTTGACGAGCTCAGCCGTTTTACCGTCAGATGCTTTAAGCGTGGCGGTAAGCTGGTCCAGCTTTCCGCTTGAGGCGGCAGTCATTAATACAGCAGCAGCTGAGCTTGCCTCTTCACCGAATATGGTTTTCATGTATTCAGCGCGCTGACCGGTACCGAGATTGTTTTTCTCAAAGCTCCGCTGCATTTCTTTCAGGATTGTAAATATTGGGCGCGTGTCCCCCTTACCATCAGCCGTTTTTACGCCGAGCTCTTTAATAGCGTCATACGCTTTTCCCGTAGGAGCCTGTAGGCGACTTAACACGGCGCGGCTCCCCGTACCCGCCATCGAGCCTGTAATTTTGGCGTCATGCAGTGCGCCGACCATTGCGGCTGTTTCTTCGATACTGACCCCGGCATTTTTCGCCACCGGCGCGGCGTAGGTCAGCGCATCACTCAGGCCGTCAAAGTCGGCGGCGGTTTTGTTCATCGTCATCGACAGAACATCACCGATATGGGCGACCTTATCGTTTGAGAGCTGGAATGCAGAGCGCATCCCCATCAATAACCCGGCGTTCTCTTCCATCGTTCGACGGTTTGCGAGCGCCATATCAAGCGTCACTGGCGTAGCCGCCTGAATAGCAGCGGTATCACCACCGGCTTTTGCAATAATAATCTGAGCACCAGCAGCATCATCAGCCGACGCGGCGGTGTTATCACCGAGCTGACGCGCCTGTTTGCGAAGAGCCACCATATCAGCTGAATCTTTTTCGACGCCGAGAACAGCCTGAAGCTCAGAGTTTTTCTGAGCAAAATCATAACCGGGTTTCATTAGTGCAACACCGGCGAGAGTACCTGTTGTTGCCATACCTACCCCGGCAGCGCCCATCGAGGCGGCATTCCCTGCCAGAGCCTTCCCTGCCTGATAGCGTTTTTGTACTGCACTCAGTTTCGCCTGTTGCGCGCTGACGCGCGCCAGTGCTTCACGCTGTCGGTTAAGTTGTGCGGTCGTTTCGCTGATATTATTTTTCAGGCGATTTTCATCATTCGTCAGGTTGCGGGTATTTATCCCCGCTTTACCGAGCCCGGCCTGTTGCCGCTTAACAGACTGCGTGAGGCTGTTATATTTCGTCTGCAACCCATCAGCCGCGCGTTTCGCTGACTCCAGCACTCTGGCCTGTGCCGCTGTTGGCCGTTCCGTGTTTTTAAACTGCACCGCCAGCGCTTCAGCTTCCTGTTTTGCTTTTTCCAGCGACTGGCCGGTTACCGCCAGTTGCGCACTGGTTTTACGAAAACCGTCTATTTTCGATACCTGACCATTCAAATCACGCAGGGATTGCTGAGTCATGCGGATATCACCAGACAGCGATTTACTCGCCGTCTGGATCGCTTTAAAGGGTCGGGTCGCCTGGTCGACAGCTTTCAGCAGCACTTCGAGTTTGAGGTTATTACTCATTCGTGTTTCCGCTTCGCTGTAGCGCTTTTTCGCGCCAGTTGACGAGCTCGGTCAGGCTCATGGGATAAAGGTCTGATGGCGACCAGTGAAAAATTACCGCTATGTCAGCCATCAGGTCATCGACCGAGAGTTTTTTCGGGAAGGTTACGCCGCCGAACTCGGTGACAAAAAACCGACCACCTTACCGGCAAACGACAGCAGGTCGGGCAGCTCCAGCGCGGCGGCTTCCTGCTCGGTCAGCGACGGCATGGTCATGCGTGGCAGCACTTTAATCAGCGCATCGACGTCAGAATTTGCGACAGATGCCAGGCTGACGCCGCGAAGGGTTCCGGCACACGGCTTTAACAGGGTGACGTCGGAAATAACCTGCTCACCGCGCTTGATGGGTTTAATCAGAGTGACGATATTTTCGTTAGTTTTTTCCATGATATTTCTCGTTAAATTCAGGTTTCAGGATCCCCGGCCAGCCATGCTGACCGGGACAATAATTACAGGCCGATATTCTGTCGGTGTGCCTCGAGCATGTCGGTACCGTTCACTATTTCGACGAGGTTCACGGTGTCAATTTCGACCATATCTTTACCGTTGAGGGTCAGCTTGTAGTACGAGCACTCGAGCGAGATTTTCGACTCAGTGTCCTCGCCCTGCTTGGCTTCGCCGAGGTCGATTTCTTTCTGACGGCCACGAAGAACAACCTCAACCGGCACGGTCTCGCCGGTGTCATCACGCTGGTAAGACCCTGCAAAACGTAGCGGCACGGAGGCCGTACCGGTGGCGGCATATAACGACCAGACAGCATCATCAGGAAAACCGCCGAGCGAGATTTCAGCCGACAGTGCATCGTCATCGAGGCCAAGGTCAACCGAGGCTGAGCCATTCATCCCGCCGCCGCGATACTTCTCGAGCTTGCGGGTTAATTTTGGCAACGTGACGGACTGCACGACGCCGAGATAACTCACCCCGTCGATAAACAGGTTCATGAGTTTGAGCTTGCGCGGTAATGCCATTTGTCAGGCTCCTTATTTGCTGTTGACGGACGAGATAAGATTCGCCAGATATTTATCGGTGATGCGCTGGCGTAAGGTCAGGTGTTCGAGTGGTGGCACCGGCGTATAGTCATAATCGATAAACAGTTTCCCGGCCTTCAGGGTTTCTTTGCTGTTCGCCTCTTCGTCAAACCAGCACGTCGCATCGATGATGTAACCGCCGCTTTTCAGCTCGCGGAATTTCGCGTTGATGCCGTCGATAATGTCGCGAATCAGCGTCGCGGTGATGGGCTTATCATTCGCCCACATATGCCCTTCGGCCATTGTGTCGGCGATGACCTGTGCCGTGCGGGTGTAGTTCTCAAACTGAAACAGCGGGTCATCGGAGCAATTACGGTTACCCCAGAAACGGAAACCATCGGCACGAATCAGCGTGGTAACACCGGCCTCATTCAGCAGGTCAGCATCGGTACCTTTTTCCTGCAAATCCCAAAAGACGGACGCGCTGATACCGGTGACCTCATTGACGCCGACGTTTGACAGGGTTTTGTGCCAGCCGGTGTCATTATCAATTTTGGCGCGCAGACCCAGCGCGATGGCGGTCGCGTAGCTGGTCGTTGTGGCGCTGGCCGTGGTATCCCATCCGAGGAATTCAGGCCAGATAATCATGAGTTCACGCGCGCTGAAATTCTCACGATAGGCAATGACGTCAGAAATGGTTTTACAGCCCCACGCGCTGACATAGGCGAAAGCGCGAAGTTTCTGAGCCACAGAGACAAGCGCGGTCGCCACTTCCTGAGTATCGAGACCCGGAACACCGAGAATACGTGGCTTCACGCCGGTGACCGCTTTCGCCGTTAACAGCGCTTTCAGCCCGGTGTATTTGCCGTTCTCATCCGTGGTGCCGATGATGTTAGAAATGGTTTGCGCCTGTGCCTCTTCGTCATCACCGGTACCCTCGGCGACACGCACGACAACAACAACCGGTTTTGACTGGTTAGCGATGAGCTGTAAGGATTTTGCCAGGGTACCTTTAGTACCGGCTTTTGCGATGGCGCTTTGTGGGTTGGTAATCAGCACCGGCTCATTGAGCGGAAATGCCCCGGCGTCAGCATCGCTGGCCGTGCAGACCATACCAACGACCGCTGTTGATACCGTCGAGATTGTGCGGGTGCCGTCGTTAATTTCGACGACCTCGACACCGTGATGAAAATCACTCATCCGTTTAACTCCGTTAGTTGGGGTGAGTGATATTGTCGGGTGTACGTTTACAGGGGGCTATTTGTCAGGGTTCGCCGGTGGCTGACACAACGGGAATTGTCGCCGGAAATTTTTTATACAGCGTCGATATACCCACATCAAAAATCAGTGCGACACGCTGTCGTGACTCCCCGGCCGCAATCAACCGGCCAGCCTGAGCCCATTCATCAGGCGTCAGCTTCGGCCTACGACCTCCGATTCTGCCTTGTGCTCTGGCAGCATCCAGACCGGCGCGGGTTCGTTCGACAATGAGCTCGCGCTCCATTTCCGCAAGAGCCCCCATGATATGGAAGAAAAAACGCCCCATTGGCGTTGAAGTGTCAATACTGTCGGTCAGGCTTCGGAAATTAACCCCGCGCTGGCGAAGCTCTTCAGTCATCGAGACAAGATGACGCATACTACGCCCGAGTCGGTCGAGCTTCCAGACAACGAGAGTATCACCGGCATTTAGTTGCCTGAGAGCGCGATTTAATCCTGGTCTGTTTGTCGATTTGCCGCTGATTTTATCCTCGAATATTAGCTCACATCCCGACCGCTCCAGCGCGTCACGCTGTAGCGCGGTGTTTTGTTCATTTGTTGATACACGCACATAACCAACCTGCATCCTTTTTCCCTCATGCAAAAGCCGGAATGATGCCAGTTGAGGCTTAAACCTGCATTTTCTTAAACGTTGGTTT
>NZ_JAOWHT010000033.1:0-36072 GCF_030332445.1 Citrobacter sp. Cpo126 | reverse complement strand
GCGGCCATGTATCCCTGCGCAGGGCTCTGTACATGCCAGCGATGGTGGCAATAAGTAAAACGGAATGGGGGCGGGCGTTCCGCGACCGTCTGGCAGGAAACGGTAAAAAAGGGAAAGTGATAATAGGCGCAATGATGCGCAAGCTGGCGCATGTGTCTTACGGTGTACTGAAATCAGGTGAGCCGTTCGATGCGTCGAGACATGGGGTGATAACAGCCTGAAGGGAAGATGAATCAGGAAAAAACAGCGCCTGACGGCGCTGTGACTGGTCGTGCCTGCTATCCGTAACCGCGGAACCTGAAAAGGCTTGCAGGCGATAACAGTATCTACATAGGTTTGCACTCGCAGTACTCGTAGGCCTGATAAGCGCAGCGCATCAGGCGTATCTTCGCCGGATGGCGGCGCAAGTGCCTTATCAGGCATTTATGGCTTAACCCAATTCACTCTCTGCCAGCGCTTTAAAGACCATCGCGACGGCGTGCGCGCCGGGGTCCATATTTCCGAGCAGGCTTTCGCTGCTCAGATACGATGCGCGACCCGCATTGGCTTTGCTCGACAAACAGGTTCGTTCGGCTCCCGCTTGCGCGGCGTCGAAGGCGGCCTGCAGATTTTGCGGCTGCGTGAGCAGCGAAGTCAGAGCCGGTTGCAGCGCATCAATCATGGTGCGATCGCCTTCGTCTGCGCCGCCGTAGAACTTCATCTGCGCCAGTCCCGTATTCAGGGCTTCGGCAACGTTAGCTCCCTGTTCCAGTTTCTGCCCTGCGGCAGTAAAGAAAATAGACATCAGCACACCGCTGGAACCGCCCATCACCACGGTCAGACGTTCGCCAATCAGCGCAAACAGCGTGGCAAGGTTATCCAGCGGCAACTGCTGACGATGCAACAGGCCGGCAATTTCACGCGCGCCTGCGGCAAAGGTTGAACCGGTATCGCCATCGCCGACTTTGGCATCAAGCGCATTAAGATGGGTCTCCAGAACGGAAAGGGTTGTGGTGACAAGTTCCACAATCCCGGCCACCAGGGCGTTCGCCGAAGGCTGGAATTCCACGCGTGCGCTACGCTGAGATGACGGTACACAGCTGATTTCACGCGGTGGGACCGGCGTCGGCCAGTTACTGGTTTCCACCTCTGTGAGCAGCGCTTTTTCGATGCTCTCTTCCAGCACGATAGCCGTCAGTGAAAAGCCTTTCATATCCAGCGCGGTAACCAGCGAGGCCGGGCCAATCAGCCAGTCGATACGCGGATGCAGCGGGCTGCTGGCCAGTTCGCGGGTAATGATGGCCATTTCGGCAACAGAAACGCCGCCAAGATTGTTAATCATCACCGCCAGACGGCCGGTTTCAGGCAGGGCAGCCAGCAGTTTATCCACCATCAGGTTCACCACCTGCGCACTGTTCTGGGTGTCGATGACCGAGGCGCCTGGTTCGCCGTGAATGCCCATACCCAGCTCCACGTGGCCCGGATGATGACGCGGGGCGGCGTCGGTTTCTTGCGGCAGATGACAGCTGGAAAGCGCAACGCCCAGACTGAAGGTGTTATTGGCCGCGTATTGCGCTTCACGCAGGACGGTGGCGAGGTTGTAGCCGCGTTCGGCAAAATAGCCCGCGATTTTATGCACCAGGATGGTTCCCGCAATGCCGCGCGGGTGTTTGTTATCCGGCAGGGAGATGTCATCGCCGACAATCAGCATTTCAACGTTGTAACCAAGGCGACGGGCTTTCTCGGCGGCAAGACCGAAATTAAGACGGTCACCGGTGTAATTTTTCACGATCAACAAACAGCCCGCCTCACCGGTTACCGCCTGAATGGCGGTCAGTACCGCATCTACGCTCGGGGAAGCGAACACGTCGCCACAGACAGCGGCGGTTAGCATACCTTTACCGATAAACCCAACGTGCGCGGGTTCGTGCCCTGAACCGCCGCCGGAAATGATCGCCACGTTATTTTTGTTGAGGTCACGACGGACCACGATGCGAATGGCCGGATCGCTTTCCAGACGCGCCAGGTTATTCCACGGGCTGGTGATAATCGTACCGTCGATGACGTCGCTCACGAGATGGGTGCGTTGATTAAAAAAGAATTGAGACATAACGGCTCCTTGAGGTTGAGTGTAAGACAAACCCCCGGAAGTATGGTCATGGTGCGGAGGCGATAGAGAGATTCTGGCGAAGTCAGCGTGGAAAAAAACAACGTTAAAATGAGTTTCATTACGGAACGTTGTTATTGTTTTTTGTTCCGAAATGAAACCGAAAAGAACGGGGAACGACCACAATGCGAGCTCGCTCGACTTTTTCCTCCCGCGATGAATGCAGGTCACACGGTACTGTCAGCTTTTTTTTTACCGGTATTTTGGCAAGTGAGTGGGTAAAAGAGAAAGTGAGATTCGTCTGTGCCGGAGATTTGGTGGCAAATGAACGGATCGGGATCGCAAACCTTATATTTTTTATGGTTAATCGTTCCAATATGAAACATGTGTTGTTTTTATCTGTTTCATATCAGAACAAAAATACGAAAGATTTTTTTGTGCACTCCTCGCCATACAGTTATTGCATCGCTCCGGTACCTCCCGTTTTCGCCGTCAGCATCAGGCCAAACAGGTTAACGCCAGGGCTCACCATGTAAAAACATGTACTTATTTGAGGATGAAAGGAATGCTAAAAGTTATTCAATCTCCAGCCAAATATCTCCAGGGTCCTGACGCTTCCACCTTGTTTGGTCAATACGCTAAAAATCTGGCGGACAGCTTTTTCGTGATTGCGGATGACTTCGTGATGAAGCTGGCGGGAGAGAAGGTACTCAACGGCCTGCACAGCCACGACATTAGCTGCCATGCGGAACGCTTTAACGGTGAATGTAGCCATGTTGAAATTAATCGCCTGATTACCATTTTGAAACAGCACGGTTGCCGCGGCGTGGTTGGGATTGGTGGTGGGAAAACGCTGGATACCGCCAAAGCGATTGGCTACTACCAGAAGTTGCCGGTGGTGGTGATCCCGACTATCGCGTCTACCGATGCGCCAACCAGCGCGCTGTCCGTTATCTATACCGAAGCCGGTGAGTTTGAAGAGTATCTGATCTACCCGAAAAACCCGGATATGGTAGTGATGGACACTGCAATCATTGCCAAAGCGCCGGTACGTCTGCTGGTGGCCGGGATGGGCGATGCGCTCTCGACCTGGTTTGAAGCGAAAGCCTGTTATGACGCCAGAGCGACCAGCATGGCGGGCGGACAGTCCACCGTGGCGGCGCTGAGCCTGGCGCGCTTGTGCTATGATACCCTGCTGGCGGAAGGCGAGAAGGCACGCTTTGCCGCGCAGGCCGGCGTGGTGACCGATGCGCTGGAGCGTATTGTCGAAGCTAACACTTACCTCAGCGGCATCGGTTTTGAAAGCAGCGGTCTGGCAGGGGCGCATGCGATCCACAACGGCTTTACGATTCTGGAAGAGTGCCACCATTTGTACCACGGTGAAAAAGTCGCCTTTGGTACGCTGGCGCAACTGGTGCTGCAAAACAGCCCGATGGAAGAGATCGAAACCGTGCTGAATTTCTGTCAGAAAGTAGGCCTGCCGGTAACGTTAGCGGAAATGGGCGTGAAAGAAGACGTTGACGGCAAGATCATGGCGGTGGCGAAAGCGACCTGTGCAGAAGGTGAAACCATCCACAATATGCCGTTCCCGGTAACGCCTGAAAGTGTACATGCCGCTATTTTGACGGCAGACCTGCTGGGACAGCAGTGGCTGGCGCGTTAATCAGTCGTCGGTAGGTTTTTATCCGGCATCTTCTCCCCCTCTGACAGTCTCTGCCGGAGGGGTTGTCTATGATTAAACAGCGGAAAGGGATATGACGGCGCACACGCATAGCATCGGGAAGGAAGTCTCTTCAGTCATTGCCCAGTCATGGCATCGTTGCAGCAAGTTTATGCAGCGGGAAACCTGGCAGGCGCCGCATCAGGCGCAAGGGCTGACCTTTGAGTCGATTTGTCGTCGCAAGACGGCGTTGCTGACGATTGCTCAGGCTGCGCTGGAAGATGCCTGGGAGTTTATGGACGGCCGCCCGTGCGCGCTGCTGATTCTGGATGAATCAGCCTGTATTCTCAGCCGTTGCGGTGATCCGCAGACGGTGGAGCAGCTGGCGGAGCTTGGGTTTCGCGACGGCAGCTACTGTGCGGAAAGCATCATTGGCAGCTGTGCCCTGTCGCTGGCGACGATGCCGGGCCAGCCGACAAAAACCTCTGGCGATCAGCATTTTAAACAGGCTCTGCATCCGTGGTCGTTCTGCTCGACGCCGGTCTTCGATAACCATGGTCGACTGTTCGGCTCCATCTCGCTGTGTTGTCTGGTGGAGCATGAGTGCGTTTCTGATTTATCCCTGACGCTGGCGATAGCCAGAGAAGTCGGCAACTCTTTGCTGACTGACAGCCTGCTGGCTGAATCCAACCGCCATCTGAACCAGATGTACGGGCTGCTGGAAAGTATGGATGATGGTGTGATGGCCTGGAACGAACAGGGCGTATTGCAGTTCCTCAATGCGCGTGCGGCGCTGCTTTTGCATCTCGACGCGCAGGCCAGCCAGGGAAAAAATATTCACGATCTGCTCAATCTCCCCATGCTGCTGCGCCGGGCGATCAAACATGCCCGCGGCCTGAATCACGTCGAAGTTACCTTTGAAAGCCAGCATCAGTTTGTTGATGCCGTCATCACCCTGAAGCCGATTGTTGAGGAGCAGGGCAACAGCTTTATCCTGCTACTGCATCCGGTGGAGCAAATGCGCCAGCTGATGACCAGCCAGCTCGGCAAGGTGAGCCACACCTTTGAGCAGATGTCGACTGACGATCCGGAAACCCGCCGCTTGATCCATTTTGGACGCCAGGCGGCGAGGGGGAGTTTCCCGATCCTGCTGTGCGGAGAAGAGGGCGTTGGTAAGGAACTGCTGAGTCAGGCCATTCACAATGAAAGCGAGCGCGCCAGCGGACCGTATATTGCCGTGAACTGTCAACTGTATGCCAATAGCGTGCTGGGGCAGGATTTTATGGGCAGTGCGCCCACCGACGATGAAAATGGCCGGTTGAGCCGTCTTGAACTGGCGAACGGCGGCACGCTGTTTCTGGAAAAAATTGAATATCTGGCGCCGGAGCTGCAATCCGCGCTGTTACAGGTGATCAAGCAGGGGGTACTAACCCGCCTGGATGCCCGTCGGTTGATTCCGGTGGATGTCAAAGTGATCGCCACCACCACGGTTGATCTCGCCAATCTGGTGGAGCAAAACCGCTTTAGCCGTCAGCTATATTACGCGCTGCACTCTTTTGAGATAGTGATCCCCCCGCTGCGGGCGCGGCGTAACAGTATTCCCTCGCTGATTTATACGCGACTGAATAGCCTGAAAAAACGCTTTTCATCCAGTTTGAAGATCGACGACGACGCGCTGGCTCAGCTGGTGGCCTATTCGTGGCCGGGCAATGACTTTGAGCTGAACAGCATTATCGAAAACATCGCCATCAGCAGTGATAACGGCCATATTCGGCTGAGCAATCTACCGGATTATCTGTTTGCCGAACGTCCTGGTCTGGATACGGCGTCTTCACTGCTGCCAGCCAGTCTGACCTTTACCGCTATCGAAAAAGAGGCGATTATCCATGCTGCTCGCGTCACCAGCGGGCGCGTACAGGAGATGTCGCAACTGCTGAACATTGGTCGCACTACCTTGTGGCGCAAGATGAAGCAATACGACATTGATGCCAGCCAGTTTAAGCGCAAGCATCTGGACTAGTTTCTTCAATTCTCGCCATCGAGAACAGCGCGTCCGACAGTCGGTTGATGTAACGCCTGGGTTCATCGCGTAACGTCAGCGTTCTGCTCATTGCGATAAGGATCCGCTCCAGTCGGCGCGTCAGAGTTCGCGCAACGTGTAGCTGTGCCGATGGCAGATTTTTCCCCGGAATAACAAACTCTTTGAGCGGGCCGCTTTGCGCCATATTGCGGTCAATAAGCTGCTCCAGCGCCTGAATATCCTCATCGCCAATACGCTGTTGTAAGCGAGCGAGTCCTTTCTCATCGCTGGCGAGTTCCGCACCCAGTACAAACAGCATCTTCTGTATGGCGTGCAGATCCTGGCGTAGTTTAGCCTGGTGCGTGCTGGCATAGCAGACGCCAAGCTGGGAAATCAGTTCATCCACCGTGCCATAGGCCTCAACGCGGATGTCATCTTTGTCGATACGGCTGCCGCCAAACAGCGCGGTCGTGCCTTTATCGCCGGTTCGGGTGTAGATGCGGTACATTTATTTTATCTCGCTGAAGGGAAGTACTTTAACCAGTTGACCGGCATTGGCGCCAAGCGTTCGGATCTGCGCAATTCCGGCGCGGATATGCCCACGGATCAGCGCCCGATCTTCGGGCAACTGGGCGTGGGTTAAAGCAATATCACCCGTGGCGTTAAGACCCAGACCGACACGTAGCGTTGAGCTTTTGGCCGCAAGTTTGCTCAATGCCAGCGCGCAGTCATGCTCGTCGCAACAGATTGCCCGGCAAGGGACGCCTTGCTCTTCCAGTCCCCAGCACAGCTCATCAAGCACGCGAGTATCCTGCCAGCGTGAGTGATAAAACAGATGTACGCCCGGTGATGAAAGTGACATTGCGCCCCCTGCGTTATCAGAATGCCTGACGGAAGATCTCGGCAATTTCTTTCTCGTTCCCTTTGCGCGGGTTAGAGAAGGCGTTGCCGTCCTTCAGCGCCATTTCCGCCATGTACGGGAAATCGGCTTCTTTGACGCCCAGATCGCGCAGATGCTGCGGAATGCCGATGTCAGCGGAGAGACGGGCAATGGCGTGAATGGCCAGTTCGGCGGCATCCATGGTGGAGAGTCCGTCAGTGTTTTCGCCCATAAATTCTGCGATATCGGCAAATTTCTCCGGGTTAGCGATCAGGTTATAGCGCGCCACGTGCGGGAGCAGTACGGCATTCGCCACGCCGTGTGGCATGTCGTACAGACCGCCAAGCTGATGCGCCATTGCGTGAACGTAGCCGAGGTTGGCGTTGTTGAAAGCCATACCCGCCAGCAGAGAGGCGTAGGCCATGTTCTCGCGAGCTTTCAGGTTGCTGCCCAGCGCTACGGCCTGACGCAAGTTGCGTGCGATCAGGCGAATAGCCTGAATAGCGGCGGCGTCGGTGACCGGGTTGGCATCTTTGGAAATATAGGCTTCTACGGCGTGGGTCAGGGCGTCCATACCGGTCGCGGCGGTCAGCGGAGCGGGTTTGCCGAGCATCAGCAGCGGATCGTTAATGGAGACCGACGGCAGGTTGCGCCAGCTGACAATCACAAACTTCACTTTGGTTTTGGTATTGGTCAGCACGCAGTGGCGGGTGACTTCGCTGGCGGTACCGGCAGTGGTATTCACCGCAACGATAGGCGGCAGCGGGTTGGTCAGGGTTTCAATCCCGGCATAGCTGTAGAGATCGCCTTCGTGAGTTGCCGCGATACCGATGCCTTTACCGCAGTCATGCGGGCTACCGCCGCCAACGGTAACGATGATATCGCAATGCTCTTTGCGAAAGACCTCCAGACCATCGCGCACGTTGGTGTCTTTGGGATTTGGCTCAACGCCGTCAAAAACCACCACGTCAATGCCCGCTTCACGTAAATGGGCGAGGGTTTTATCTACCGCACCGTCTTTAATAGCCCGCAGACCTTTATCAGTAACCAGCAGCGCTTTTTTACCGCCTAACAGTTTGCAGCGTTCGCCGACAACGGAAATAGCATTGGGGCCAAAGAAGTTCACATTTGGCACCAGGTAATCAAACATACGATAGCTCATAATATACCTTCTTAGATTTAAATTATAATTCAGAGAAACAATTCAGTGCGGTTTCTGCTAATAATATGTCTTGTTCGACAGTGCCGCCGCTAACGCCAACGGCACCAATTAATTTACCGTTTAATATGACAGGTAAGCCGCCGCCGAAAATAACAATGCGCTGTTGGTTAGTAAGCTGCAAACCATATAGCGAAGCGCCAGGTTGTACCGCGTCGGTAATTTCATGGGTACCCTGACGCAGGCAGCAGGCGGTATACGCTTTATTAAGAGAGATATCACAGCTGGTGACAAACGCATCGTCCATGCGTTGCATTAGCAGCGTATTCCCGCCGTGATCCACCACGGAAAAGACCACCGGAACGTTGATCTCTAGCGCTTTAGCCTCAACGGCCTGCGCCATTTTTTTTGCAGCCGCCAGCGTAATGGTGGCAATTTGTTGGCTCTTATTCACAGTCTCTCCTGAAAATGTTGTAGGGCTGAGGTCACGAAACATATCGCGCAACAGCTATTTTTATCATTGGCTTTACCTTATTTTCTCGCGGCGCGTTATTAAGTCAATAGGGTGGATTTTTCATAAATATTGAATTCATTTCCCTGACTTTGCGTTTATTGATAATGATCATTTAACCTCGTCACAATTCACGATGAATATTCCTGAATTGCGTTTCAATATGGAACGATGCGTTTTTATTAGGTGCCAAATTGGAACGAAATTAATTTTATTTTTTTATTGCTTGGCTCATTTAGAGTTCGGCCATTGCTGATGAAAGGCGAATGTCGGGTGTTGTGTCCCCGGCAATGCGGCCCGGCGTCCCTATTTTTTACCTTTTGAGTCAATAAATCATGAGAAGATCAAAACGATTCGAAGTGCTTGCGAAGCGGCCTGTAAATCAGGATGGGCTGATTGGCGAATGGCCTGAAGAGGGGCTGATCGCCATGGAAAGCCCCTACGATCCGACGTCGTCGGTGAAGGTGGAAAATGGTCGTATTGTTGAGCTGGACGGTAAGAGCCGAGCCGAGTTCGACATGATCGACCGTTTCATTGCCGACTATGCGATTAACGTGGCCGAAGCTGAGCGCGCCATGCAGCTCGACGCGCTGGAGATCGCCAGAATGCTGGTGGATATCCACGTCAGTCGGGAAGAGATTATTGCCATTACCACCGCCATCACCCCGGCGAAAGCGGTGGAAGTGATGGCGCAAATGAACGTGGTGGAGATGATGATGGCGCTACAAAAAATGCGCGCCAGACGCACTCCCTCCAACCAGTGCCACGTGACTAACCTGAAAGATAACCCGGTACAGATTGCCGCCGACGCTGCTGAAGCGGGGATCCGCGGCTTTTCCGAGCAGGAAACGACGGTCGGGATCGCCCGCTACGCGCCGTTTAACGCCCTGGCGCTGCTGGTGGGTTCCCAGTGCGGTCGCCCCGGTGTGCTGACGCAATGTTCCGTTGAAGAGGCTACGGAGCTGGAGCTGGGGATGCGAGGGCTAACCAGTTATGCCGAAACGGTGTCGGTGTATGGCACAGAATCTGTGTTTACCGACGGCGATGACACGCCGTGGTCCAAAGCGTTTCTCGCCTCGGCCTATGCGTCGCGTGGCCTGAAGATGCGCTACACCTCCGGCACCGGCTCGGAGGCGCTGATGGGCTATTCCGAAAGTAAATCGATGCTTTATCTGGAGTCGCGCTGCATTTTTATCACTAAAGGCGCGGGCGTACAGGGGCTGCAAAACGGTGCGGTCAGCTGTATCGGCATGACCGGCGCAGTGCCGTCAGGGATCCGCGCGGTGCTGGCGGAAAACCTGATTGCCTCAATGCTCGACCTTGAAGTGGCCTCCGCCAATGACCAGACCTTTTCCCACTCCGATATTCGCCGTACTGCCCGCACCCTGATGCAGATGCTGCCGGGTACCGACTTTATTTTCTCCGGTTACAGCGCGGTACCCAACTACGACAACATGTTTGCCGGATCGAACTTCGACGCAGAAGATTTCGATGATTACAACATTCTGCAACGCGATCTGATGGTTGACGGCGGTCTGCGTCCGGTCACGGAAGAGGAAACCATCGCCATTCGCAATAAGGCCGCACGCGCCATTCAGGCAGTGTTCCGCGAACTGGGCCTGCCGCTGATTAGCGATGAAGAAGTCGAAGCTGCTACTTATGCTCACGGCAGCAAAGATATGCCCGCGCGCAATGTGGTGGAAGATCTGGCTGCCGTGGAAGAGATGATGAAGCGCAATATCACCGGGCTGGATGTCGTCAGCGCGTTGAGTTGCAGCGGCTTCGAAGATATCGCCAGCAATATCCTTAACATGCTGAGACAGCGCGTTACCGGTGATTACCTACAAACGTCGGCCATTCTGGATCGCCAGTTCGACGTCGTCAGCGCCGTCAACGACATCAATGATTATCAGGGACCAGGTACCGGCTATCGCATCAGTGCCGAACGCTGGGCGGAAATTAAAAATATTGCGGGCGTGGTTCAACCCGGCTCGATCGAATAAGGCGGAACACTGTGGAATGCACAACTGAACGTAAGCCGGTTTTCACCTTACAGGTGAGCGAAGGCGAGGCGGCTAACGCGGATGAGCGTGCGGATGAGGTGGTGATTGGCGTCGGCCCGGCCTTTGATAAGTATCAGCATAAAACCTTGATTGATATGCCGCACAACGCGATTTTGAAAGAGCTGGTTGCAGGCATCGAAGAAGAGGGACTGCATGCGCGAGTAGTGAGGATCCTGCGCACCTCGGATGTTTCTTTTATGGCATGGGATGCGGCAAATCTCAGCGGCTCAGGCATTGGGATTGGTATCCAGTCGAAAGGAACCACGGTGATTCATCAGCGCGATCTGCTGCCGCTAAGTAACCTGGAACTGTTTTCTCAGGCTCCGCTGCTGACGCTGGAAACCTATCGTCAGATTGGTAAAAACGCCGCGCGCTATGCACGCAAAGAGTCGCCTTCGCCGGTGCCAGTGGTCAATGACCAGATGGTGCGCCCTAAATTTATGGCCAAGGCCGCGCTGTTTCATATCAAAGAAACCAAACACGTGGTGCAGGATGCTGCGCCTGTCACGTTGCATATTGCACTGGTAAGGGAATGACCATGAACGACAACATCATGACCGCGCAGGATTACCCATTAGCCACCCGCTGCCCGGAGAAAATCCGGACGCCTGGCGGCAAGCCGCTAACCGACATTACCCTTGAGAATGTGCTGGCGGGCCGCGTAGGGCCGCAGGATGTGCGTATTTCTCAGCAAACGCTGGAGTACCAGGCGCAGATTGCCGAGCAGATGCAGCGTCATGCCGTGGCGCGCAATTTTCGTCGTGCGGCAGAACTGATTGCGATCCCGGATGCCCGCATTCTGGAGATCTACAACGCACTGAGGCCGTTTCGTTCTTCGTTCGCCGAGTTGCAGGCCATTGCCGATGAACTGGAACACACCTGGCACGCCACGGTGAACGCCGGGTTTGTCCGCGAATCGGCAGAGGTATACCAGCAGAGAAATAAGCTGCGTAAAGGCAGTCAGTGACGGAGGCAGCATGCCGTTAATTGCAGGGATCGATATCGGCAACGCCACCACTGAAGTGGCGTTGGCGCAGGATGGCCGGTTTATCGGCAGCGGGATTGTCGCCACGACCGGGATGAAAGGCACGCGGGAGAATATCGCCGGGGTGGTCGCGTCCCTGCAGCAGGCGCTGGATAAAACGCCGTGGTCGCTGCAGGACGTGGCAAAAATCTGCATCAACGAGGCCGCACCGGTGATTGGCGATGTGGCGATGGAAACCATCACTGAAACCATCATTACCGAATCAACGATGATTGGTCATAACCCGCAAACGCCCGGCGGCGTTGGCGTGGGCATGGGAACCACCATCGCCGTGGAGAAGTTGGCGGCGTTGAGCGAGGATCGATTTGCCCAGGGCTGGATACCGTTGGTGGGTGAGGAGATGGATTTCCTTGAGGCGGTTTGGTTTATCAATGAAGCGCTGGATCGCGGCGTCAACGTGGTGGCGGCCATCCTGAAAAAAGATGATGGCGTGCTGGTGAATAATCGCCTGCATCGGCCAATACCGGTGGTTGATGAAGTCACTCTACTGGAGAAGGTGCCGGAAGGCGTGCTGGCGGCGGTGGAAGTGGCGGCCCCGGGACAGGTGGTGCGGGTGCTGTCGAATCCTTACGGTATTGCAACCTTCTTTGCCCTGACCCCTGAGGAAACGCAAACTATTGTCCCCATCGCCAGAGCGCTGATTGGCAACCGTTCCGCCGTGGTGCTGAAAACCCCGCAGGGAGATGTGCGATCAAGAGTGATCCCGGCGGGTAAGATCTTTATCCGTGGTGAAAAGCGTGGCGGTGAAGCCGACGTAGCGCAAGGCGCGCAGGCCATTATGCAGGCGATGAGCGCCTGCGCGCCCGTGTGTGATATTCGTGGTGAAGCAGGCACGCACGCAGGCGGCATGCTGGAGCGGGTGCGTAAGGTGATGGCCTCGCTGACCGGCCATGACATGAACACGGTGCATATTCAGGATCTATTGGCGGTCGATACATTTATTCCGCGCAAGGTGCAGGGTGGCATCGCCGGAGAGTGTTCAATGGAGAACGCCGTGGGCATTGCGGCGATGGTGAAAGCCGATCGTTTACAGATGCAGGCCATCGCCAGTGAGCTGAGCGCCCGGTTAAACACTCTGGTTGAGGTGGGCGGCGTAGAGGCCAACATGGCCGTGGCGGGGGCGTTAACTACGCCCGGATGCGCCGCACCGCTGGCGATCCTCGACTTAGGCGCAGGATCTACCGATGCCGCCGTCATCAATAGCGACGGCGTAGTGAAAGCGGTACATCTGGCCGGCGCGGGGAATATGGTCAGCCTGTTGATTCAAACTGAGCTGGGCTTAAGCGATGCATTTCTGGCGGAGGAAATAAAAAAATACCCGCTGGCAAAAGTGGAGAGCCTGTTCAGCATTCGCCATGAGAACGGCGCGGTGGAGTTTTTCCGCGAACCGCTCAGTCCGTCAGTATTCGCCAAAGTGGTGTACTTGAAAGAGGGTGAGCTGATCCCGGTAGATAACCAGACCTCGCTGGAAAAAATCCGTCTGGTGCGCCGACAGGCCAAAGAGAAGGTTTTTGTGACCAACTGCCTGCGCGCGTTACGTCAGGTGTCACCCGGTGGCTCTATTCGCGATATGACTTTTGTGGTGCTGGTAGGCGGTTCTTCGCTGGATTTTGAAATCCCGCAAATGATCACCGATGCGCTGGCGCATTACGGCGTTGTCGCCGGGCAGGGTAATATTCGAGGTACCGAAGGGCCGCGTAATGCGGTGGCAACTGGGCTGGTTTTAGCCGGAGAAGCAAAAAAATAGCGCAGAAAACAGCCGCGCAAGCGTTTAGCTGCGGGGTAAGTCAAATAAAGGCGATGTTCTCTTTGATATCCCGGCGGAGTTGGGTACATAGTATAAATGTGTCTCTCACGTGGTTAATTTTAAGGATAAGAGCATGCCAACAGCAATTGAGAAAGCATTGGATTTTATTGGTGGTATGAACACTTCGGCGTCAGTACCACATTCAATGGATGAAAGTACCGCTAAGGGAATCTTAAAGTATTTGCATGACTTAGGTGTGCCAGCGAGTCCGGAAGTTGTGATGGCACGGGGTGAGCAAGAGGGATGGAATCCCGAGTTCACGAAAAAAGTGGCCGGATGGGCAGAAAAAGTCGCCTCCGGTAACCGCATCCTTATCAAGAACCCAGAGTATTTTTCAACCTATATGCAGGAGCAGCTCAAAGAGCTAGTGTGAGCTGACTATCGAATTAAACTCTAACGGACGTTTCCATCCCAGGATGGCGGCGTCCAAATGGTGTTGCCATTAACATGCTGTTTTCTGAACAGGTGTATCGCGTAAATAGCTTTAGTCCCCGCCAGCCATTTTCTTCCGTGTACTCATTCAACATATTAATGCAAGCAAGTATTGATTTTTCCAGGACAAACTCTTTTTTGCTACATACCAATTTCTACGGAATACCCATAAAAAAAGGACCTGCGATTTCTCGCAAGTCCTTGAAATTTGGTGGCCCCTGCTGGACTTGAACCAGCGACCAAGCGATTATGAGTTCCTACAGGAACAACCGAAAATCAATAGTTTGCGTTTAAAAACAGTTAATTAGATTATCAAAAACTATCTATAATTATCATCATTACTCATTTCTACCGCCACTTTATCGCCACTGACCGCCAGAGGGTTGAGCTTAACGGCATCCTCTAAATGGTCAGGAGCAAAGTGTGCATATCGCATCGTCATTTTGATGTCGGTATGGCCGAGCACTCGCTGCAAGACCAGAATATTACCACCATTCATCATAAAGTGGCTGGCGAAGGTGTGGCGCAAAACGTGGGTCAATTGCCCTGCCGGTAGTTCGATGCCTGTTCTTTCCAGAGCAGACCGGAACGCGCCATAACAATCACTAAATAGCCGACCTTTTTTATCATCAGGTAGAGACTCGTAGAGCTCTTTGCTGATTGGAACGGTGCGGTTTTTCCTGCCTTTCGTGTTGGTGTATGTGATTTTGTATTTCGCGAGCTGGCTTTTTCTCAGGCTCTCGGCTTCAGACCACCGTGCGCCAGTGGCGAGACATATTCTTACCACGTTTTCTAAATCAGGGTGGTCATGCCGTTTGCACTCTCCGAGCAATAGCAAAATCTGGTCGTGAGTTAGCCAGGCCATTTCCATTTCCTCAGTGCGGAAAGGGCGCATGTTTTTGAGTGGATTTTCCCCCTTCCATTCCCCGAGGCGGTTTAGCTCATTGAACACCGCTCGAAAGTAGGCCAGCTCAAGATTAAGCGTGCGGGGCGATACCTCTTTCACTCTGTTTGAACGGGCATACTCACCTTTTAACCGCTTTTCTCTGTAACGGGAAAATATCTGCGCATCGAAATCGCGTGCGAGCGGTTCGCCCATACACTCAAAGGCATGGTGCATAGCCAACTGACGTTTTAGCCCGTCTTTCAGGGTAATGCCGTGGGCGCTGTACCATGCGTCAACAAGTTCTTTTAATGTGCGCCGGTCTTCCTTTTCTTCCTGCCAGGGGTTTTGTACGGTGTACTGCTCAAATGCCAGCGCCTCGCCTTTAGTCGCGAATTTCTTTCTAATACGTTTGCCTTTTGCTCCGTTTGGATAGAGCTCGCAAATCCAGCCTCCGTCCGGATTTTTACGGACTGTCATCAACTCACCTCACTATATATACCCACCACGCGCCCTAATGTTTGTATGTCATCAACTAAGCATTCAAAAGGCACTTTCCCTCCGGCAACGTGTAGTTTTCTGCCTGGTAAAATCGTTAACTCACGAATGCTTTTTGCTCCCTCAATATCTACAAGCCACGAACCATCTGACAGCAAGGTATCAGTCTCAATAAAGTGAGCCGCATTGTCTGAAAATATGCATTGTGGGTTGTTAAGGGTTCGATTAAAGAAAGATTTAGATATCCTCAAATCTGTACCGTCAATCAACCGACCTTCACTTAATGTGAATGATTTAACTGTTAACTCTTCAGATTCAACAGATGCCTTGATGTTACTACCGGATAGCTTTTCCCCTTTACCTGTAAGCAACCACTCTACGTTTGCACCTGTTTCCAGAGAACAATGGACTATGAAGTCATAGGAGATAGCCCCTCGTGTGTAGCGGTTTTGCAGGGAACTAGCTGCGATATTGAAGTGCCGCGCAAGCTGGATTTTTTGAGAAAATCCGTAGATTTCGCAAATCCTATCTAAGACGTGTTCGTTACTGATTTCTGAATCAATTTCCATAAAATTCGCATCCGAGTATTGACCGTTGCGGCTTTCGCGCATTACTATGCGGCTTAACCGTAGTTCATTGGTGGTAATCGCTGACAATCGAAGAGCATCAATGATAATTATTGATAAACAGGGAATGATGCAATATGGCTTCTGAAATTACAATTGTGAAAATTCCAAGTGAGATTGTTTCTCCTCATGAGTTTGCAGCTTTAGAGCGGGTCTCTATCGCTACAGTTCGTCGCTGGACTACTGGCGACAACCCTTGCATACCAATCGAGCCGCGAGTCATTAAGCCTGGCCGTAAACGTGCAAGCGGCATGGTTCGCATTTACTACGCGCGCTGGAAAGAAGAGCAGTTGCGTAAGGCGCTGGGACATTCCCGTTTTCAACTCGTTATTGGCGCTTGATTCACTTTATGTGAATTATAAGGATGCAACATGTTAGATTTTCGCGTTTCGTCACATACACACTTCGATGACGCTTGCAGAAAATTCGCAGCCTCTCACAACGTAAAAGAGCTGGCTGTAAAGGCAGGTATCAAGCCGCATACGCTTTACAACAAGCTCAACCCAGAACAGCCGCACCAGCTAACTCCCCGCGAAATATGGACGCTGACAGACCTGACCGAAGATTCAACCCTCGTCGATGGGTTTCTGGCTCAGATTCATTGTCTGCCATGTGTGCCAGTTAACGAGTTGGCGAAAGAAAATTTGCAGGCTTACGTAATGCGCGCAATGAGTTCCCTCGGTGAGTTGGCTAATGGCGCAACATCTTCAGACCGCCTGACGACAGCAAAAAGACATACGATGGTCGAGAGTGTGAATTCTGGTATCCGTATGCTGTCACTGTCAGCGATGGCGTTGCATGCTCGCCTTCAGGCTAATCCGGCTATGTCGAGTGTGGTCGATACCATGACCGGCATTGGCGCAACATTTGGTTTAGTGTGAGGTGCTTATGCTGAAAAATGAACCCTCATTCGCATCTCTGCTCGTTAAGCAAAGTCCGGGTATGCATTACGGTCACGGCTGGATCGCGGGTAAAGATGGTAAGCGCTGGCACCCGTGCCACTCTCAGTCCGAATTATTAAAAGGGCTGAAAACAAAGCAGCCGAAATCGTCAGGCTTTTTAATTATTCGTATTGTTCACTTTATTATTAAAGGGATTAAACATGTCACGCGATGAATTAAGAATTGTTTTAGGTGCCATGATTCCAAATATGGAGGAAGGTTTTGAAATTAAAACCCGCGACGGCGCAATACTTCGCGTTGACCCTGAGTGGGAGTGCTGCAAAGAATTTAAGGATGGATTAAAAGCCGAAATCATCAAGCAGTTAAAAAGCAAACCTGCTGTTGTATTTGGATACAGTTAATTAATTAAACGTAATTACTTGGCGTAAACCCGCCGGGCTTCTTATTGCCCAAAATCAGGAGAGTTAATTATGCGTAATACCGAATCTCGTAGTTTAAAGGCTGATGCCGAAGCGCTGGCCGTATTGCTGACAGATGCCAAAAAAGAGGAACGCAAAGACCGCGCCCTCGCAGTTTCAATCCGTCTTGAAGCACTGGCCGTGCATATCACGAATAAGCGAATGACCTGTTTTGAAGTGGCTGAACTGTTGCGTTCCGAGGCTACCCGCTACGAAAACGAATCACAGGAACTGCACTAATGGCAGACACAATTGATTTAGCCCAACAGCGTGAGCAGGAAGACCGCGAGCGCTACATCAACAAAGCGCGCAGCCGTATCTCTGCGCCTTCCCGTTTTTTCTGCGAAAAATGTGACGCACCAACCCCAGAAGCTCGCCGCATTGCGGTTCCGGGCGTGGATTTGTGCGTGACCTGTCAGCAAATCGACGAGCTCAAATCTAAGCATTATCGGGGGGTATGAATTGGCTGTTCAATTCGCGTTTCCGTGGAATGCTCCACGGTCGGCAATAACCAGTCCATATCTTACCTATGACCAACAGCATCGCCGCGACCGTATGTTCGCGGCGATGCTGCATGCGAGAAAGGTGCTTTCTCTCCAGCCAGAATGTGTGCGCTTTGATGTTTATCGCACCGCTGCAGTTCTGGAGCAAAATCAGGGCAGTCAACGAGCCAATGCCTTTTTAATCAGCTTCTGCAAAAAGGCATTGCCACGTCTTGAACTGGTCGCAAAAAAATACGAGTGCTCGGGCATCAACAGCAATGTATCAGCCGCTGTTTTCGATGGTCATTTTGATACCCAGCTTATGCAATATCTGGCGTCACGCATGGTCAATATGGTCGCTAGATTTAACCGCCTCCCGGATATGTCGCGCGCCGATATTGACCTACTGGCCGCGGATATCGCTAATTTTATTCGCGCTGAACTGGCTGACATTGATGATACCGTATTTAGCGAACTCAAAACGCTATACTCCTGGTACATGCGCGCTGGTTTTATTTCCCTGCAATTCAACGTTACACCGCCGAAATGGGAGCGTGTGACTAAAAAATATTTTTGTGAGGATGAAATCGCACCGGCAGTAATGCGCATGTTTAATGAGGTTTGGTGGCGCGGTCGCTTGCGACGCATTGCGGCTGCATGGCGCGAACATCTGCAAATTGCAGTCGGCAACGTAAGCAAGAAACGACACGCATACGCGAGTAAAAACTGCGTGACCGACTGGCGCGAGCAGAAGCGCCGCACGCGCGAATTTCTTAAGGGGCTGGATCTCGAAGACGAAGAAGGCAACCGCATTAGCCTGATTGAAAAATACGACGGCTCGGTCGCTAATCCAGCAATACGCCGCTGTGAGCTGATGGCTCGCATTCGTGGGTTTGAAAATATCTGTAATGAGCTCGGTTATGTCGGGGAGTTCTATACTCTGACTGCACCGTCTAAATACCACGCCACCACCAAAGCGGGCTACCGTAACAGCAAATGGAACGGTGCAAGCCCGTCAGACACGCAGAACTATCTCACCGGTCTTTGGGCACGTATTCGCGCCAAGCTGCACCGGGAAGAAATCCGCATTTTCGGCATACGCGTCGCTGAACCGCATCACGATGGAACGCCGCACTGGCATATGCTTATGTTCATGTTGCCGGAGGATGTTGAGCGTGTGCGACTCATCATCCGTGATTATGCGTGGGAGGAAGACCACTACGAACTGAGAAGCGATAAAGCCAAAAAGGCGCGCTTCCACGCTGAGGCCATCGACCCGGAAAAAGGCAGCGCTACCGGCTATGTCGCTAAATACATTTCCAAAAATATCGACGGTTATGCTCTCGATGGTGAAACCGATGACGAAAGTGGTGAGTTGTTAAAAGAGACTGCTCCCGCCGTTTCAGCATGGGCGGCGCGCTGGCACATCCGTCAGTTTCAATTTATCGGTGGTGCGCCGGTGACGGTATACAGGGAGCTACGCAGAATGGCTGACCCTGAAACAGCCAGGGCGCTCAGTGTTGAATTCGCCGCAGTGCATGATGCGGCTCACTATGGACGCTGGGCTGATTATGTGAATGCTCAAGGCGGCCCATTCGTTCGCCGTGATGATTTACAGGTACGTACATTGTATGAGCCTCGAACTGAATTTAATCAGTATGGCGAAGAAACTGTGTGCATCAAAGGTGTATACGATGCCTCAATAGGCGCTGGCTCTCCTATTCTAACCCGGTTAACGCAGTGGAAGATTGTTCCAAAGCGTGCCGTTGATTTGGCCGTTGACGTTAAGGGCGCACCTGCGCCCTCTCGGAGTTCTGTCAATAACTGTACGGGAAGCGAAAGCGATCCACCGGAAATCGATTTATCAAAACCACTGAGTCGACGTGAAAGACGAGAGCTGACAAAACGACTCAGGAAGCAAAAGCCACAAATGCGGCGAAAATTCATTCACGGAACGAATGAACAAAACGCAGTTGCAGCGAAAATTATCGACGATATACACCTGACAACTGGCATCACTATCAGCCGGGGAGAAGCTCTGCACCTGATGGCTGGCGGTAAAAGTTGTTTGGGTGGCAAATGGTTACGCGGAACGGCCAAAGGCGAAATATTTTCCGCAGCGCCATCGCATCAGGCTAGAGCTAAGGAACATCAGACCAAAGCTACAGAAATCCTCAATCGCGTTGCGCTTTTAGCTGAGCTGACGATGAGAGCATAACCGTTAATATTCATCCATATCATGTACATACAGTGTATTTACTGCTTTTTTTCTTCACATTTTTTATCAATACGTGATACTGTATGTTTATACAGTATCTCGTTGTGGAGGTTGTGTGGATAGAGAGTTAAGTGAGCACGTTATGATTGAGCGGGTCGAAATGATTGCGCGTCTGACGGCTGAAGGGACTTGTCAGGAAAGAGACCGTGAAATCGCATTAAATTTAATTGCGGAGATAGCAAGAGGCAACTTAATGAAAAACAATAATTTTTCTGTTGTTTTTTCCGCGCCGCCTGTTGATGAAACCTTTGCGAAGGAGGGCAAGGTGAGAGTAAATATCACATTAGATAAAGATCAAATAGTCGGCCAGCCTGTGATTGATGCTTTTCAGAGTGAATTGACCAAGCGAATACAGTCAGTTTTTCCGGCAACTAGCGTTAACGTCAAGAAAGGTTCTATGACTGGTGTTGAGTTGATGGGGTTCGATAAAGATTCAGACCGCGAAGCTCTCGATAGTATCCTTCAGGAAGTATGGGAAGATGAGAGCTGGCGTTAGTTCCTGAAAAATTTACAAACCGTAACCCTATGTTTGATGGCATGGGGTTATTTTGTATGGGATTGCATACAAAGGTAAACCATGGAATAACAACGTGTCAGCATTGCACATTGGAAGAACGGGATGAATGCACCTGCTAACAACGAAAATGCGACATCTTTGGCGTTCAGCTCACATCTGAACCAGCTTCCACAAAGATACTTTTGCTGCGACATGGTGACTCATTTATACTCATCCATTATTTTTCAAAGTTACAGATTGGTTTAGATTTGATAAGGATTTTATGAAAGCGATAGATCTCTTCTGCGGCGCAGGTGGCCTGACGGTTGGTCTTAAGATGGCTGGCTTTGATGTAGTGTCGGCTGTCGAAAAGGAGCCTATTGTTTCTGAAACCTATATGCAGAATCATCCTGATGTTTCATTGCGTACTGGAGATATACGAGAACTATCTCCAGCAAAAATCATGAGTGAACTTGGTCTCCAGCAAGGGCAGCTTGAATTGCTTGCGGGATGCCCACCATGTCAAGGTTTTTCAAGCTTAAGAACGAGAAATAAAAATTCCTCAGTTAACGATGAACGGAATGATTTGATATTTTCGTTTTTGGATTTTGTTAAATGTTTCCTTCCTAAAGTGGTGATGTTGGAAAATGTCCCCGCGTTAGCCAAGGATTACCGTATAAAGATTTTTTGCGATGAATTGAAGCAATTAGGATACTTCATAGATTCTAATTCAGTTGCGATTGAAGATGCTTCTTACTTTGGAGTACCGCAGAGAAGGCGACGTATGGTAATGTTAGCGTCAAGATTAGGATATTTACCAAGAGCAGAAAAAAACAGCATAAAGGTAACTGTTAAGGATGCGATTGGAGATTTGCCATTACCACAGCATAGTGATGACTTTTTGCATAATATTAAAGAAAATCGAACTGAAAAAGTCATGAAAATAATAAAGCTGGTACCTAAAGATGGTGGTAGCCGTGCTGACTTGCCGTATGAATACTGGCTACCTTGTCATAAAAAATATCCTAACGGATTTAGAGATGTTTATGGCCGTATGAAATGGGATGCGGTATCTCCAACAATAACAAGTGGTTGTACCAATCCATCTAAAGGACGGTTTCTTCATCCTGTACAAGATAGAGCGATTACTTTGCGAGAAGCGGCTCTATTGCAAACTTTTCCCAAAAACTATTACTTCCCAATCAAGTACGGCAAAGATAGAGCTGCTCTTATGATTGGCAATGCGCTACCTCCAGAGTTTATCAAGCGTCATGCAGAAGTAATCAAAAAGCACCTTATTGAATTAGGATAATAGAATGGAAAACTCTTTATTTTTAAATTTCCATGGAAGAATAATTGATCATTTGGGCATACAAATGTATCAAAGCCCAACAGCAGCTATTGCGGAAATGGTTTCTAACTCATGGGATGCTGATGCTACTGAAGTTAAAATCACGCTCCCTACGCATGATGATTTCTCCATTACTATTCAAGATAATGGTATTGGAATGACTCAAGATGAATGTCAGAATAAATTTCTGACAGTAGGGTATGATAAACGTAAAAACAATGCAAAAACTCTTTCACGGGATTTAAAACGACCATTAATGGGACGAAAGGGTATTGGAAAATTTGCAGGTTTTGGTATCGCATCTGTTATCACTGTAACAACTATCAGTAAAGACACTGGTGAGAAAACATCATTTGTACTTGATATTGATAAAATTCGTGATTCATCGAATGACGATTATATCAATACATCTAAGCTTAGCATTGATGTTATTGATCGAGTTGAGCCTAATGAAGAATTAAAACAAGAACATGGTACAACTATTAAATTAACAGGTCTGAAAATACAACGTTTGATTTCAGCAGATTTTTTTGCAACATCTATGGCTCGCCGTTTCTCTGTTAATGCGGCGGCTGCGAATTTTTATGTCAGTGTTGATGGGAAAGTAATTCCGACGGAAAATTTCCTTATTCAATCAGAAATGTCTTTCCCTAAAGATTATAAATCAAATGAAAAACCTGAAGGGCTGACTGAGATTGATAAAGATGGATGGGGAACCGAAATGGTTGGAGGCCATCAAATAAAATGGAGAGTTTTCTTCTTGAAGGAAACTATAAAGGAAGAGGAGTTGCAGGGGATTTCAATATTTTCCCATGGGAAATTATCACAAAGACCTTTTATGTTCAATTTAACTGGCGGACTCCCTAGTCAAAATGGACCAGAATATATGACTGGCGCAGTATTGGCTGATTATCTTGATGAATTTGATGAAGATGTTATTTCAACAGAACGCCAGCGGTTGAATTGGGGACATCACCATTTAGCAACCCTTGAAGAGTGGGGGAAGGCTCGTATTCGCAATTTATTGAGAATATGGAAAGACCGAAGGGCTGAAGAAAAAACGAAGCTCATAGAGGATAAGGTTTCTGACTTTAGCTCGAGAATTGAAAAACTTGCTCCGAGCGAAAAGAAAACTATAATGACTGCCCTTAAAAAGTTGGCAAGCATCAATCAAATTAATGCTGAGCAATTCAAGGAGTTAGGTAACTCTATTCTTACGGCGTGGGAAGGCGGTCGTTTAAAAGAGTTAATCCGGCAAGTGGCAGAGGTTCCTGATATGGATAGTGATAAATTACTATCTATGCTTATCGAAGCTAACACCATTCAAGCCCTACATACAGCAGAATCAGTTAAAGCAAAGCTAGATACAATAATTGGCCTAGAATCACGAATCAAAAATCGTGAATTAGAAAATGCGGTGCGTGATTACATTGCAAATAACCCTTGGTTAATATCACCAAAGTGGGAAACCTTTGCTAAGGAAAGAAATGTTGGTGACTTAGCCGTTGAGGCAGCAAAAGATTCAGGTCTTGATAAGGATGAAGATTTTAATGGGCGTGTTGATTTAGTTTTGGCTAGCGGAGAGCATCTGCTCATCCTTGAGTTCATGCGCCCAGGGTTAACCATCGATTTAGATCATTTGGTCAGGTTTGAAACATACGTAGATACATTCCGTGGTCATCTCGAAAGCTCAACGGGCTCAAGATTTAATACTGCCACTGGCTATTTGGTCGCGGACAAAATAGCTAAGAAAAATCCTGCATTCTTGAAAAAAGTTAAAAAGCTTAAAGAGGATGGACTCGAAACCCTTACATGGGGCGACCTTCTTTCCGAAGCAAAACGTCAATGGCAAGAGTTCTTAGATCATTTGGTCGAACGCTCGCCTAACGATAAGCGGATTCATGCGTTAATTAACACTGAAACGCTAAAAATTTCGGAAGGTGAAAAAGTTCAAGAGTCAGCGCAACAAGTGCATTAAGTTGCATGCTAATGCATCAGAATTATTGCTTGATAAATTTAAAGGCGTGCCAGTAATGGCGCGCCTTTATACTATTAAGGCAACTGCATTAAAACTGCCCCATAAAGCGGGCAGGCGTGGCGGGGATAGCATTGCGCGCTGAGGCGGGTATTTATTTTATTTTTTCAGCGCCTGAGCGCGTCCCTGTGGCGTTGTCGTGGTCGTGGGTGAATAACGAGGTGAAGCGAAGCGGCGACGGCGTGTCGTGGCGCTGAGGGCGTTGTGTGCGGTGGGGGTAAAGCCGCCACGACGGGCGGCTGTAGGTGGGGTTACTCGTCGTCGCCGAGACTGTATTTTTCGAAGCGGATAATTTCTTCACCCGCCCATTCGTTCAACTCCATAAACCGCGCCTGTAGCGGGGTCAGCTCGTTACGCACAAAGACCTTTGCCACCTTCTCAACGTCACCCACTGAACCGACGTTCTCGGGCTTACCGCCCATAAGCTGGAATGGAATGCGGTGCGCGTCGAGCAGGTCAGCGGCGCTGACTTTCTTGATATTAAAAAAATCATCCTTCGTGGCGACTTCGCTCAGTGGCACAATTTTAATCCCGTCTGCTTTACCATTCGGCGCGTAAAAAAACAGGTTCTTAAAATTGCCGAGTCCTTTCGAGTCGCGCATCGCCTTTCGCAGTGCCTCGACGTCGGTGCTGCTTTGCGCGGCGTCGGTCACATACATGATGTAACCAGCATGCGCGCCGTTCTGATAATACTTGCGACGGAACAGGGTCGCCGATTCATTCAGCCAGGCTGAATTGAGTGCGCTCAGGTATTCCGGCATCCCGTAAAGCTCCTGATTAATATCGGGCTCGAGCAGGTGGAAGACGGAGCCGGGCGCGAACTGGTGCGGCTGTGTGTAGCTCTGAATGTACCAGTAAACGTCATCCTCGATGCCACGGCGGGTGTATTTCGCCGGTGAGGTTTCCAGTTTTAACGGCTTGCCGGTCAGGCTGCGACGCTCTTCGATAAACGCATTACCAAACACCAGATAGTCGAGCGCAAACCGGGTGAAGTCCTGACGGGATAACAGCGGGTGCGGGATGTAGGTCGACACCAGAATATTACGCTTCACGTAAATCGGCGAGCTGTGATGCACGGCGGCGCGCATGCTCTTCGCCAGCCCGGAAAAGCTCACCGGCGGCTCGTACCACTGGCCGTTATCGATACACTCGACGTAATCGAGAATATCGCGGCGGTCGAGTACCGGCGTTGGCTCACCAAAGGTGAATGCTTCCATGCTCTGAGCCGGTGCGGCGGTGTGGTTTTTGGTGCGCGGCGGCTGCTGGCGCTTGTTGCGTTTCTTGCTCATTAGTTCCACTCCATGATGCTGGATGACTGCTCACCGGTCGCGGCGGTCAGCGGCTCATTGATTAATACGTGCATGGTTGCCCAAGCGAGATCGGCGTGACTGGCTTCCTCGGTGCGACTGGCCTCATAGGTCGAGCTGCGACCACTGCTGGTCATGGTTTTGCGGATAGACATAAACGACTGCGTGATATCGGTCGCGCTGACGTCGTACTCGAGGCAACCGCGGCGAATGGTGTCTTTTGCTTTGAGCACCATTGCGGTTTTTATTTCCGGCGTGTAGCGGATTTCACGTGCAGCCGGGTAGAAAGACCGCACGAGCTGGAAAACGCCCTGACCGAGCCCGGTCGCATCGATGCCGATATATTCCACGGTGTATTTCTGCGTGAGCTCGCGAATGGATTCGGCCTGTTGGGCGAAGTCCATCCCTTTCCACTGGTGGCGCTCGAGGATGCGGAATTTGCCCCCGGCAACGACCGGCGGCGCGATGACGACGCACCCGGCACTGTCGCCACGTAATGACGGGTCGTAACCAATCCACACCGGGCGGTGACCGAATGGCCGGTCGGCAAATGGCGCGTAGTCCTCCCATTTCTCGAGGCTGTCGACCATGCAGCGTTGCAGCTCTTCGAACGGGAATACCGACGCTTTATCGTCGACGAACTCGCACATAAACAGGTTGCGGAACTCATCGACACTGTTCTCGCGCTTCAGCGTATCGATGTTAAACAGGGTGCACCCTTTGGCGAGTGCGTCCTCGATGGTGACAATCTGTCGCCACTGGCCGTCAGGACAGGCGACGCCCTTCGCGAGTGCGGCGTGGCTGATATCGATATCGACGCGCTCGCTCTTGTCTGAGCGCCCCTTGTTGAACTGCTCACCCGACCAGAACGGGTAAGCGCCGTGCGCCAGCGATGATGGGGTCGAAAAATAGGTCGTGCGTAAATGCTCCTGTGACGACATGCCCCCGGCGACGCGCTTCAGTTTCTGGAAGTTGGGGATCCAGAAAATTTCGTCGACATACAGGTCACCGTTGTGACTCTGTGCCGTGTTGGCATTGGTACCGAGAAACATCAACTCCGCGCCATTGTTGCCGAGCACAATCGGGTCGCCGGTAAGCTCGACGCCAGCCTGTCGGGCAAAGGCGATAATGTATTTACGGAATACATAGGCTTGCGTCTTACTGGCCGACAAAAATATCTGGTTGTGGCCGGTCTTCAACGCCTGTAACAGTGCCTCACGTGCAAAATAGAACGTCGCGCCAATCTGTCGCGATTTCAGAATGTTCCTGATGCGGTGCGCCAGCCCCGCGCGCCACCACTCGAGCTGATAGTCGAAAGACTGCTCGAGGAAAATCTCTTCGAGTTTCTCGATAGCCTCTTCGCTGAAAAAGTTCTTTTTCGGCTTCTTCTTTTCCCCTTTGTTGCGGTTGGCCACGTTCGGGTTTAAATCCGCTTCGTTGCTGGTCTGGCCGTAGCGGTTAACCCGCGCGAGGCGTTCCATCTGGCGCGCAAGAAAATCCGCGACCTTAAAGTCGTGAGCCGTCAGGTCAGGCTTTGCATAAAGCTGAATCAGTCGCGCCTCGAGCGTGAACTCGACCCGGTTTAACGGGGCGGTTTCTTCCCATTTATCACGCTGTTTCCAGCTCTGCACCGTGGGGCGCTTGACCTGTAACTGCTCCGCGATTTGTGGCACGGAATAGCCCTGCCAGAACAAAAGCGCGGCCTGTCGTCGCGGGTCGCTGAGTAGTGATGTGTCGTTGGTAGTGGTCATAAAACCTCACTGTGATGAGTACACGGCAAGGCTAAAGATTCAGGGGGGATGAATCGCTAACCCCCTGTTGTGTCAGGGGTTGCACTTCTGTAACCGGTGGCTGACGAGGGAGGGAGTCGGGAAACTACATCCGACCCGATAACCCAACTCAGGACACCTGACTCATGGCTAAAAAAATTTCGAAATGGTTTCGCATCGGCGTCGAGGGGGACACCTGCGACGGTCGCGTCATCAGTGCGACCGATATTCAGGAAATGGCCGACGGCTTTGACCCGCGCGTCTACGGCTGTCGCATTAACCTCGAGCATATCCGCAGCGTTATTCCCGACAGCCCGTTTTGCCGCTATGGCGACGTCACGGAAGTGAAAGCAGAAGTGATCGACGACGATTCGGCACTTAACGGCAAGCTGGCGCTGTTCGGCAAAATTGCCCCGCTCGACAACCTGCTCGCGATGCTGGCGAAAGGCCAGAAGGTTTACACCTCGATGGAAATTCGTCCGAACTTTGCCAACACCGGCAAATGTCACCTCATCGGGCTGGCGGTAACTGATGACCCGGCGAGTCTCGGTACCGAATACCTGCAATTCTGTTCCCGCGCACAACAAAACCCACTGGCCGGGAAGAAAGACCAGCCGGGCGACCTGTTCTCAGTGGCAACCCTTGCCGAGCTGGAATTCGAAGACCTGCCCGACACCCTGCTGACCAAACTCAGCGACACCGTGAAAGGCATCTTCAGCCGTAAACAGACTGACGACGATGCGCGTTTCGGTGATGTACATGAAGCCGTGACCGCCATCGCCGAGCGGGTGCAGACCGGCGGCGAAAGCGCCGAGGTGCGTTTCAGTGTAATTGAAGCCGAACTCGCCGACGTCAAAAAAGCGCTGGCCGAACAGGCCGACGCCACCTCGCAGCAATTCAGCACCCTAACCAACACGCTGGAAAACACCGAAAGCAGATCACAGGCGCGCCGCAAGTTAAGTACCGGCGGTGACGGTGATTCGGCGGTCTCCACGCTGACCGACTGCTAACCCCTGCTAACCACGAAGGAAAAGAAACGCCATGCGTAAAGACACCCGTTTTAAATTTAATCAGTACCTGAGCCGTATCGCTGAACTGAACGGCATCGAGGTCAGCGACCTCAACAAAAAATTCACCGTCGAGCCGTCGGTGACGCAGACCCTGTTTGACAAAATCCAGCAGTCGTCCAGCTTCCTGAAGCTCATCAACATGGTAACCGTTGGCGAGCTGACCGAAGAGAAAGTCGGCATCGATGTGACCGGCTCCATTGCCAGTACCGCTGATACCGACGGTGGCGTCGAGCGTAAGACCGCTGATTTCGCGAAAATGGATGCGTACCGCTATTTCTGTCATCCGGTGAACTTCGACTATCACCTGAAGTACAACAAGCTCGACCTGTGGGCGCGTTTTCAGGATTTCCAGATTCGGATCCGTAACGCCATCATCAAGCGTCAGGCGCTGGATTACATCACCATCGGCTTTAACGGCGTGAGCCGGGCGGCGACGTCTGACCGTAGCAAAAACCCGTTACTTCAGGATGTGGCTGTCGGCTGGTTGCAGAAATACCGCAACGACGCGCCTGAGCGTGTGATGTCCAGCGTCACCGACGCTGACGGTACCGTGATTTCGAACACCATCAAAGTGGGTAAAGGGGGGCATTACGCCAACCTCGACGCGCTGGTCATGGATGCTTTCGAGTCACTGGTCGCGGAAATTCACCGCGAAAACCCGGAAATGGTTGTCATCTGTGGTCGCCGTATCCTGACCGACAAATACTTCCCGATGATTAACAAGTTCCAGGCAAACAGCGAACAGCTCGCCGGTGAGCTGATTATCAGCCAGAAAACCATCGGCCAGCTTCAGGCGGTGCGCGCGCCATTCTTCCCGGCAAACAGCGTTTTCATCACCACGCTGGATAACATTTCGATTTATCTGTACGAGGACGGTCACCGCCGCCACATCGTCGAAAATCCGAAACTCGACCAGGTGGAAAACTACGAACAGGTCAAAGTCGATTTCGTTATCGAGGACTACGAGGCCGGTTGCCTGATTGAAAATATCGAGATCCTCGAACCGGAAGAACCCGCCACCTCGGAACCAGTGAGCGCGGAAGTCTTCGCGGCGGCAATGGTCAAAGCGATGCAGTCTCTGACAGGCAGCGCACCGGCTGAAACCGGCACCACTGACGGCAAGGAGGCATAACCGATGGCAACCCCCGCACAGCGTCACGCGATGCGGGTCTCGGCTATCAGGGCATCGCAGCGGGATAACGCCCCGCTGCGTCATGCCTCACCTTACGAGCAAATGCTCGTCAAGCTGGCCGCAGACCGCCGGACGCTATCAGCAATTCGTTCTAAAGAACGCAAAGCGGATAAAAAACGCGAATTACTCCCGCTGTACCTGCCGTGGGTCGCTGGCGTACTGGAAAGCGGCACCGGCGCACAGGATGACATTCTGATGACGGTGATGCTCTGGCGTCTTGATGCGGGGGATATCACCGGCGCGATTGAGATTGCGCGCTATGCGCTGCGTTTCGGCCTGTCGATGCCGGAAAATCATTCCCGCACCACACCTTACATGCTGGCCGAAGAGGTCGCGCTCGCGGCAACCCGCGCCCGAATTGCCGGGGAGACGGTCGACGCTGCGCAACTCCTTTGCGTCATCGGGCTGACTGCTGAGGCCGATATGCCTGACGAAGTACGCGCCCGGCTGCATAAGGTCACCGGTCTGACCCTGCGTGATGCCGGTCAGCCTGAGAATGCGCTTTCTCACCTGCAACGCGCCTTACAGCTCGACACCAACGCCGGGGTAAGAAAAGACATTGAGACCCTCACTCGTGAGCTGAACCCGAAACCGGTCGCCGTCAAAAAAACAGCGCCGAAAGCCGCGAAAAAGGCACCCGCGAAAAAACAAGATTCACCGGTGAAACGAGGGCGTGGACGCCCGAAGAAAGTCGCCGGTTAACAGAACGCGCCCCGCGCCGGGCGGCACGCTGGTCAATGTCGGTGATTCACCGTAACTGCGACCGGCGTCCACCGCCCACCTATTTACTGAGGTACTCATGACCATGATTGTGATGAATAACCCGGCGCAACAGCGCGACCCGATGGTCATCCCGCCGGTGCCGGTCGACGAGCCGGTGATTAAAAACACGGCCTTTTTCCCGGATGTTGACCCGAAGCGCATGCGCGAAGAAATGCGCCTCGAGCAGACCGTGACGCCAGTGCGTCTGCGCCGGGCGATTAAAACCGCGATGGCCGAGACCAACGCCGAGTTAACCGACTGGCGCGACCTTCAGCTCGCCGCCGGTTATCAGCGCCTCGAGGATGTGCCGACGGATGAGCTCGACGGCGAAAGTGTGCGGGTTTTTCACTACTTCAACGCTGTTTGCTCGATGACGACCGCGACGCTGTACGAGCGTTACCGGGGTGTTGATGCCAGCGCCAAAGGTGACAAAAAGGCCGACAGCATCGATGACACCATCGATGAAATGTGGCGTGACATGCGCTGGTCGGTTGCCCGTATCCAGGACAAAGCGCGCTGCATCGTGGGGCAAATCTGATGAACGTCATCGCGCATCAGGGTGACACGCTCGACACGTTATGTCAGCGCCATTACGGGCGCACTGAAGGTGTGGTCGAGGCGGTATTGCTGGCTAATCCGGGGCTCGCTGAGCTGGGTGTCGTCCTGCCACATGGCACGGCGGTCAGTCTGCCTGAAGTCGACGCCGCACCGGTATCGGAGACCGTGAATTTATGGGACTGACTGTGGATAAAATCACAACCTTTCTGACCTACTGGCTGTCAGTGGTGCTGGCGTATTTCGGTACGCAGACACCGGAACGGCTCGCACTTTATGTCGGGGGAAGCTGCGCCATTTTTACCGCGCTGGTTAACTTCTGGTACCAGCGAAAGAAATACCGCTATCTCGTCTCGATGGGGATTGATAAGGGGGTTATTCGTGGGCTCATTCGTTAAACGTTGCAGTGTGGCCGTCGTGCTGGCGCTGGCGGCACTGGTGCCTGATTTTCGTTTGCTTCACACCTCGCCGGAGGGGCTCACGCTGATTGCCGACCTCGAGGGTTGCCGGTTGCGCCCTTATCAGTGCAGCGCGGGCGTGTGGACGTCAGGCATAGGCCACACTGCCGGGGTGGTACCGAAACGGGATATCACCGAGAAGGAAGCCGCCGCGAATCTGGTCGCTGATGTGCTGAACGTCGAGAAACGACTCGCGGTCTGTGTGCCTGTTGAAATGCCCCCCGCCGTCTATGACGCGCTGGTCAGCTTCGCTTTTAACGTCGGTACCGGCGCGGCCTGTCGCTCAACGCTGGTGTATCACCTGAAACACCGGCAATGGTGGCAAGCCTGTGACCAGCTCACCCGCTGGGTGTTTGTGAATGGTGAGCGTAATGCCGGGCTCGAAAATCGCCGCTTTCGCGAGCGCACCTACTGCCTGAAGGGGGCGAAATGAAAACGATAGTCGTGTTGTTAGTGCTGGCCGTGGCCGGGCTGCTCTGGATGCGTCACGAAAACACCAGTCTGACCCGCTCCTTTGAACGGGCGAACAAGGTCGCCGGTGAACAAAAAACGGTGATTACCATGCTGAAAAGCCAGCTTAAAACAGCCTCCCGTATCCGTGGGGAAAATGAGACCGCTCAGGTCTTACTGCGCGGTGAGCTCATCGATGCCGGAGAGCGGGCGCAACGCCGGGAACAGACCATTACGAGGTTACTCAATGAAAATGAACAGCTTCGCCGCTGGTATAGCGCTGATTTACCTGATGCTGTGCGCCGGTTGCACCAGCGCGCCGCCTGTGCCGACGCCGGTGATTGTCTACAACGCATGCCCGAGGGTCAGTCTTTGTCCGATGCCGGGAAGTGACCCGACCACCAATGGCGACCTGAGCGCGGATATACGCCAGCTCGAAAGCGCCCTCGAGCGCTGTGCGCTTCAGGTCAGAACAATAAAAAATTGCCAGGATAAAATCGATGTACAAGCCGAAGAGTCTGCGAAAAGCCTTAACTGACGCCGTGCCGGTGCTGGCACGAAACCCCGATATGATGCGTGTCTTTATCGACAACGGGAATATTGCCTCGACGCTGGCGACGTCGCTGTCGTTTGAGAACCGGTACACGCTCAATGTGGTGGTGACCGATTTCACGGATGATATCGAGCTGTTACTTGTCCCGATTCAGGCATGGTTGCGCATCCATCAGGCTGACATTATGACGACCGATGAAGGGCGTAAAAAGGGATTCACCTATTTTGCTGATATCAACGCCAACGACAACGTCGATATCAGTATCAGCCTGATGCTGACCGAGCGCACCCTCGTTAAAGAGCAGGGGGATCAGCTCCACGTTGAACAGGCAGAAGAGCCGCAGCCGCCGGAACCCGTTACCAGGCCAGTTGAGCTGTATGTTAACGGTGAGCTCGTGAGTCGCTTGCATGAATGACTTTAAACCCTTTGACGATAAGCTCGCGGGTCTGATAGCGGCGCTGTCACCTGCTGCCCGTCGCAGAATGGCCGCAGATATCGCGAAGACCCTGCGAGCCCGTCAACAGCGCCGGATTAAAACGCAGAAAGCCCCGGACGGGACACCTTACGCCGCCCGAAAACGCCAGCCGGTAAAAGCCAAAAAAGGCCGGGTTAAGCGGGAAATGTTCGCGAAGCTCCGCACGAGTCGCTTTATGAAAGCCACGGCGGGGAATGATTCGGCGGTCGTGGAATTTACCGGCAAGGTACAACGAATGGCGAATGTGCATCAGTACGGTCTCAAAGATAAGCCAGGGCGAAACAGTGCGCCGGTGCAGTACGATGCCCGACCGCTCATCGGGTTTAATGATGAAGACCGTCAGACCGTGGAGGAAATAATTATCGCTAAATTGTCCGTTTAGCGTTGTGTCATCGACAGTAAAACCCGCATCAATTGCCGCTCAGAGCACCGGGCGGCATCCTTCCTTGTATGAATACTCGCGCAACTCTTCAGGACGCTTTACGCCTCCTTCGCAACCTGATACGCACCGGCGTCGTCGTCGAAGTCGACCTCGATGACGGGCGCTGTCGCGTCCAGACTGGCGGCATTGTTACCGACTGGCTTCAGTGGCTGACCACGCGCGCCGGTCGCTCACGTGTCTGGTGGGCTCCGTCTGTGGGTGAGCAGGTTTTACTGCTGGCCGTCGGTGGTGAGCTCGACACCGCTTTTGTGCTGCCCGGTATTTTCTCTGATGACCACCCAGCGCCGTCGGCGTCGGCTGATGCTTTTCACATCACCTTTCCTGACGGGGCTGTTATCGAGTACGAGCCGGAGACCGGCGCGCTGACTGTGAGTGGCATTAAAACCGCAGACGTTACGGCGTCGGATTCCATCACCGCGACGGTACCGCTGGTGACGGTGAAAGCCGAGACCCGCATCACCCTCGACACCCCGGAAGTGGTCTGCACCAACAAACTGACGACGGCGACGCTTGAGGTACAACAAGGCGGCACCATGCGCGGAAACATCGAACACACCGACGGTACGTTTAAATCAAACGGCGTTCAGGTCGACGACCACGGTCACGGCGGTGTGCAAAGAGGTGGAGCCTGGACGGAGGGCACGAAATGACGACCCGTTATATCGGTATGAACAGGGAGACCGGGCGCGCCATCACTGACGCCGATCACATCCGTCAGAGCTGTGGCGATATTTTGCGAACGCCGGTCGGCTCTCGCGTGATGCGCCGCGATTATGGCTCGCTGCTGTTCTCCCTGATTGATATGCCGCAGACCGACGCGCTGAGGCTGCAAATTATGTGCGCCTGTTATATGGCGCTGTTGAAGTGGGAGCCGCGCATCAGCATCAGCTCGCTGACGGTAGAACGTCAGTTTAACGGTCAGATGATTGTTGAGCTGACCGGCGAGACCCGGGACACCGGAAAAACCCTGTCACTGACTATCCCTGTGAGTTGAATTTATGGCAACCATCGACCTGAGCCAGCTCCCCGCGCCTGACGTTGTGGAAACGCTGGATTTTGAAACCATTCTCGCGGAACGCAAAGCGACGCTGGTCTCGCTTTACCCTGAAGAACAACAGGACGCTGTTGCGCGCACTCTCGCCCTTGAGTCTGAGCCACTGGTGAAGTATCTGGAGGAAAACGCCTATCGGGAGGTTATCTGGCGTCAGCGTGTGAACGATGCGGCGAAAGGCTGCACACTGGCTTACGCGAGTAATAACGACCTCGATGTGATGGCCGGAAACAACAACACCGGGCGACAGATTGTGACGCCCGCCGATAACAGTACTATCCCGCCGACACCTGCCGTCATGGAATCTGATACCGATTTACGGTTACGCGCACAACAGGCTTATGAAGGGCTCAGCGTGGCTGGTCCGGTAGGTGCATATGAATACCACGGTCGCAGCGCTGACGGTCGGGTCGCTGATATCTCGGTTGTCAGCCCGTCACCGGCCTGTGTGACCATCACCGTGCTGTCACGCGAGGATGACGGCACCGCATCCGATGAACTTCTGACCATCGTTGAAAAAGCACTAAATGCTGAAGAGGTGCGCCCGGTTGGCGACAGGGTGACGGTGCAGAGTGCTGAAATCGTGCCGTATCAGATTGACGCCACGCTGTATTTTTATCCGGGGCCGGAGGCCGCGCCCATCCGTCAGGCCGCAGAGGAAAAACTCAAGGCGTATATCACCGCACAACAGCGACTGGGCCGCGACATTCGTCAGTCGGCCATCTATGCCGCCCTGCACGTCGAAGGTGTGCAGCGTGTCGAACTGACCGCGCCACTGGCTGACATTGTGCTCAGTAAATACCAGGCATCCTGTTGCACCGAATACCGCATCGCTGACGGGGGTGCTGATGAGTAATAACCGGCTGTTGCCTGTTGGCTCATCGCTGCTCGAGGTTGCCGCCGCCCGCGCGGCCGCAGATATCGAGCGTGTGCCGGTACCGCTTCGCACATTGTGGAACTGGCGTACCTGCCCGGTGCGGCTGTTGCCGTATCTGGCGTGGGCGTTTTCGGTTGACCGGTGGGATGAGAACTGGCCGGAGGCGACAAAACGCAGCGTCATCGCCTCGGCGTTTTTCATCCATGCCCACAAAGGCACTATCGTCGCCTTACGGCGCGTGGTGGAGCCGCTGGGCTATCTGATTGAGGTTAAGGAGTGGTGGGAACTCAACGAAGAGCCCGGAACTTTCCGGCTTGTTGTTGGCGTACTCGAGACCGGCATCACCGATGAGATGTACCTCGAACTCGAGCGCCTGATAGAAGGGGCAAAACCGGCAAGCCGACACCTGACCGGGCTCGCTATCAGCCTGAGCACCACCGGGCGCGCTTATGTGGGCGCAAGCTGCTATGACGGTGACCTGTTAACCGTTTATCCCTATGCCGCCGGGGAAATTGTCGTCGGTGGTGAGTTTTATCCGGCTTCGGCCATTCATCTGATTGATAACCTGCGAGTAAGCGCATGACAACAAAATATTTTGCCATCCTGACCAATCAGGGCGCGGCGCGACTGGCAAACGCGACCATGCTCGGTACAAAACTGAATATCACACAAATGGCTGTCGGTGATGGTAACGGCACGTTGCCGACGCCTGACCCGGCTCAGACAAAACTCATTAACCAGACCCGCATCGCGCCGATTAATTCACTGAGCGTGGATGCTAACGACGCTGGTCAGATTATTGCCGAACAAATTATCCCGGAAAATGAGGGTGGTTTTTTCATCCGTGAAATCGGTCTTTATGATGACGATGGCATTTTGATTGCTGTCGCCAACTGCCCGGAAACCTACAAGCCGTTACTGGCCGAGGGGAGCGGTCGAACACAGACCATTCGCATGATTCTTGTTGTCTCGAGCACGTCGGCGATCACCTTAAAAATCGACCCGTCGGTCGTGCTGGCAACCCGCAAGTATGTTGACGATGCTGTCATCGAGGTGAAGAGCTACGTTGATGGACTAATGCGCAACCACGAACAGTCGCGCAATCATCCCGATGCAACCACTACCGCTAAAGGTTTTACGCAGCTTAACAGCAGTGTGACGGATGACCGCGAGACACAATCGGCAACCCCGAAAGCCGTAAAAATTGCGATGGACAATGCGAATGCCCGGCTGGCTAAAGAGCGCAATCTCGCTGATTTACCTAATCCGGCACTGGCCCGCCAGAATCTGCAACTGGGTAACAGTTCGACGAAAAACACCGGTACAACTGCCGATACCGTTGCGGCGGGTGATGATGCACGTATCACCGGCGCGATGCAGAAAAGCCAAAACGGCGGGGATATTCCAGATGTGGCGAAGTTTCTCCAAAACCTTGGTTT